>OMSH01000105.1 GCA_900313715.1 uncultured Prevotellaceae bacterium | reverse complement strand
TTTCAAGAAATTCTTTACTTAATAGGCGCTTCCCATCTTTTCCCTTCACGTTCTTTAGTCTTTCCACATTCTCTTTAATGTTGGATAAAGCGGCCCTATCTCTGCTTGCGGCAAGCATTAGGCGTTCATAAATTGGCAGAGAATACGGCTGAGTGCTGCTTTCCTCGGTAGATTGTCTGCTGAACTTTAGCTCAGATCCTATCTTTTGCATTTCAATATCAAGTTTGGAATCAAGACAAAACATGAGATAACTCATAATCTTTTCCTCATTATCCAGTATTTCTGACATGATTTTGCCATGTCTCTCTTCTGGAATCAATAGAGGCAAGTGCATCAAAAACTCTTTATCAGTATCGTTCTTTGAAACGCAAACTCTAATAAAGGTCGATAGTTGCTGACAATAGCTGGGACTGAAGGAATATTCATTTGAGTCCTTCAAAAACCATTTTTCGTTTTTGTTATAAAAAGGTGAAAGAATGATCTTTGCATCTTGGTGTATAGCTATAAAAGTATCCCACTTTGATTTGTCTACGACAATATGTGTAACATATTTGTCTTGCGTATCAATTATATACTCTCCCTTCCAAGGAAGGTGTGAAATGTCATAGATTACATTTCTAAATTTCTTTTCCAACTCCTTTTCCTCATTTGTTGATGAGGAAGTCTTAATTGTGTATCGTGATATTAAAGGAGCATCAGGGTTTAATAGTGATTCTAAGACTTTCTGAGGGGAGGTTTCCTCTCTGCTACTGCGCAACTGAACTTGTGCCTCATAATTCACTCTTAGTCCAGCCTGAGTACTGTTTGTGGATCCAACAAACCAGTTGTTCCATTGATTAGAGTCTCTTCCCAAAGCTGCCTTTGCGATAAAGATCTTCGCATGTAGGCTTATACTACGCCCAAAGGTTTCTTCATTGATTTTGTCATTTTCATACTCCTCATAATCTGCCGCCTCTTCAAGCATGGAGTTCCATTGGTAGCAATCCCATTTATGTAGAGTCTCTGGATTCAATGCATCCATTTCATATTCTCTACTGACGAGTATTGGCTTCTTTTCTGCACCTTCTGTCACTTTGCTTGATAGTAAATCAAGCGTATCGTTGTCAATAAATGGACTTATGACAAGCAACTCGTTATATTTGTCATTTCTGAGTAATGGTGACTTGTCACCTTTAAAAGTATGTGGCCAAAACATTATTGGCTTTGAGTCAAACGGATATGGGGCTGAGAATCTTATATTCTTCAATTCCTTAGAAAATTGTTTAATTATCTTATTACGCTTCGTATGATTCATTAATGCTGTCATCATTCTGACAAGTGAGGCATTGTCCTCATGCTCCTTCTCCGTTTGATAGCTGTCCATTGAGACTGCAATATCAAAATCCGTGGCGGCTGTCATGTTCCTGCTCATCACAATAAATCTATATTTATATTGCTCAGGGGCAGATATGTTTTCATAACGAACAAGCCAGACTTTCGGATGAAAATTCTTGTTTGGACTGTCCAATTGAATATTCCAGATATTTTGGTCTAAGAATGCCATTAACATAGAATAGGCACATTTGGCTGAGATATTGTTCTCATGAACGAACACAAATAATCTGTCTTTTACCTTGTCTAATGCATCCAACATGTCAGTACGCAAGTTCCGCAAATCTGTGGTCTCAGACAGATATTTACCATGGAATAATGCTAATGGAACGCTCATCAACACTTCAAGGTCTAAAGAATATGTGGTGCCTATAGCCCATGAGGTCTGCCATCCTTCATCGGGCATGAGAATTCGGCCATAGTCAATGCGGTTTGTATGTTCTAATACTCCCATATCAGTCAATATTGTTCAGTCCAACATTTAGGTCTCTCATAACACTCAATGTCGATGCGTAGCGGTAGTTAATCAGACCTAACCCAACCCATTGTCTGTCATTGATTCCATCGATTACCTGTCCTTTATCGATCTTCACGAAACGACTCTTTGCTTTCTTGTTCCATCGCTCTTGTGCTTCCACCAAATTGCATAATGAAACCTCAATGTCATCCCAAGAATCAGAAGAACGAAGAAGTGTTTGTACTTCTTTTAGAAATTTTTCTGTGGGTGGTTTTACATTAGTCCCATTCATACACTTGCGTATATCAAAGCTATCCGAGTCTAACATCTGGTTGAACAACCTTGAATACCACATTCGTCCCTGTTCCCGCAAACTCAATATATCTTTGTCTTGGGCTCCTGTTTTAATGCGTAACCATAGATTATACGCTATGTGTATGCCATACAAGAACAAAGATAAGTCATGAGACATAATCAAATTCTCTCGAAGAGGGTGATTACTTATCTCAGTCAATCCTGTTCTTATAAAATAGAGGAATTGATTACACAATGGATCGTCTGTATCAAATCCTTCTGAGGCAAAAAGATATTTCTCCCATAGTGATTTAGAAGAAACCAATGCAGCAGGTAGACTGTCTGGAGTGTACTTTAGCAAACGATCTCTCAATATTTCAGCCTCAATACGAGAAAGAGATAAGCCATTATTTTGTATGTATTGTCTCCAATCTGGCGAGTATGAAACTCCGTCATAACCATAATTTTTATATTCGCCCAGCTCTTTAGTCGTATCATCTCCTCTGTTGTTTGACAACAGCTCCTCAACAGTCGAACGCTTATTAAGGAGCATTTGGTCAAGTGAATTTTCAGTCTTGATGAGATGAAGCAGAGTCATACCATTCCAATAAATCTCAGATGGCTGTCTTTTTAACGTTCCATCCTGTTTGACTTTCCCAAAATAGCTTTCATCCCCACGTTCAGGATGCTCTTTATAGTATCGAATAATTATTTCGTTGGATTCTCTTTCTGCTTTCTTGAAATAATCCTTGTCTTGCTTGGCTATATTTTCGCGATCTTCCAGGATATACGGGGTAATAAAGAAATATTTGGCTCGCGTATAAAGTGTTGAAAAGCCAGGAAACACCTTGTTGGACATGGCATCACGTATAACGCCAACGCCCAACTCGTCAACGACACCGCCCATTCCCATCAAATCCATGAATCTCCTCACGCGATCACGATGTCTTGGCGAAAAATCTATCCATCCTATCTGCGAAACCATATAATCAATCCAATATTTTTTTTAGTTTCTCTACAATCATCTTTCCACGCTTAGGAACAAACTGCTCCATAAAGTCACAGTATTCATCCACAGCTTTGAAATATGTCTCAGGCTTCAATCCCTTCATCATGCTCCAGACGTGCATGAAC
>OMSH01000093.1 GCA_900313715.1 uncultured Prevotellaceae bacterium | reverse complement strand
TTTTGTGGAAACAAAGAAATATAAACCAATATGATTTATAAGTACGACTTTCTCATTATCGGGTCAGGTGTAGCCGGAATGAGCTACGCCCTCAAGATTGCACGGGCTAAAAAAGGCAAGGTGTGCATTATCTGTAAAACCACGTTAGACGAGGCCAACACCAAGTATGCACAGGGTGGCGTGGCCAGTGTGACCAACCTCGAATTGGACAATTTCGAGAAACATATCGAGGACACTATGATAGCTGGTGACTATATCAGCGATCGCAAAGCGGTAGAACAAGTGGTGCGCAATGCACCGGCTCAAATCAAGGAACTGGTGCAATGGGGGGTTAACTTCGACCGCAAGGAAAATGGCGAGTTCGACCTGCACCGTGAAGGTGGACACTCCGAGTTCCGCATCCTGCATCACGCCGATGATACAGGTGCCGAGATACAACGTGGCTTGATGGAGGCTGTGCGCAACAATCCTGATATTGAGGTCAAGGAAAACCATTTTGCCGTTGAGATTATCACGCAGCACCATTTGGGACGTGTAGTAACCCGTCGCACACCAAACATTGAGTGCTACGGTGCCTATATCCTCAACCCCGAAACGCAGAAAGTAGATACTTACCTGAGCAAGGTAACGCTTATGTGTACAGGTGGTTGTGGTGCCGTTTACCAAACCACCACCAACCCCGTCATTGCTACAGGCGACGGCGAGGCAATGGTCTATCGTGCCAAAGGCACGGTGCAGGATATGGAGTTCGTACAGTTCCACCCCACCTCCCTCTATCATGTGGGTGAGACACATCCTGCCTACCTCATCACTGAGGCGATGCGCGGCTATGGCGGTATCTTGCGTTTGCCTTCAGGCGAGACGTTTATGGAGAAATACGACGAGCGCTTGTCTTTGGCACCACGTGACATCGTGGCACGTGCCATTGATAAGGAGATGAAGATTCATGGCATCGACCATGTTTGTCTGGATGTGACCCACAAAGACCCGGAGGAAACGAAGCATCATTTCCCCAACATCTACAAGAAATGCCTTTCCATCGGTATCGACATTACCAAAGATTACATTCCTGTCCGCCCGGCGGCTCATTATATGTGTGGTGGCATCAAGGTAGATTTGAACGGTTGTTCGTCCATCAAACGCCTCTACGCCATCGGCGAATGTTCTTGCACAGGCTTGCATGGAGGCAACCGTTTGGCATCCAACTCGCTTATCGAGGCTGTTGTCTATGCTGATGCTGCTGCCAAGCACTCGTTAGCGCATGTGGATGAGTACTACTTCAACGAGGCAGTACCCGAGTGGAACGATGAGGGCACACTTACCAATGAAGAGAAAGTGCTGATTACCCAAAGTGTCCGTGAGGTGGGTGAGATTATGAGCAATTATGTGGGCATTGTGCGCAGCGACTTGCGCCTGTGGCGCGCCTGGGACCGTCTTGACCTGCTCTACGAAGAAACCGAGAAGCTGTTCAAGAAGAGCAAGGCCGACAAGGATATCTGCGAACTGCGAAACATGATCAATGTAGGATACCTGATTACACGTCAGGCATTGGAACGCAAGGAATGTCGTGGTTTGCACTACACTACCGACTACCCACTCCACGCTTACGACAAGAAATAACCTAACACAAGGAAGGCATGAAGCAACGGAAGCAACACACCAAGCTATATATTAGCACTGCGTTTGTTGTTATTCTTGCCGCCTTGCTTGCTCTGTTGCCTTTAGGGAAAAAGCAGGCGCAGGAACCTATGGTGGAAGTCTTAGCGCCAATGGATACCCTGGTGACAGCAACAGTACAGCCTCTAAGCCCAACGGCCCAATACCTGGATTCGTTGGGCTATATCAATATAACAGAGCAAGATAAGAATATCTTTGTGAGCCTGATGTATGCCCGTGACGATAACTTTATGGGTAAGGTTCTGTATGATGATTTGCGGGAGGCCTACCTGCATCCCGATGCCATCAGTCCTTTGCTGAAGGCACAACAGTTGTTGCAACAAGCGCATCCCGATTACCACCTGATGATATTTGACGCTGCACGGCCGATGTATATCCAACAGCAGATGTGGGATGTGGTAAAAGGTACCCGTCAGCAGAACTATGTTTCGAACCCAGCCCATGGTGGTGGGTTGCACAACTACGGACTGGCGGTGGACGTGAGCATTGCTAACACACAAGGCGACACTATCCCCATGGGTACCATTGTCGATCACTTAGGACGTGAGGCACATACGGACTTTACCGCCATCAGTGCAGAAGCTCTGCAAAACCGCAGGTTGCTGATTCGCGTGATGCGTGAAGCAGGTTTCCGTTCCTTACCCTCAGAGTGGTGGCACTTCAATCTGGTGAGCCGTCAGGTAGCAAGGGATAAATACAAACTGATCCCTTAATAGAAACTTTCTGGAGCAGCGAGTGCAAAGTCAAGCTTACTTGAACTATGCCGAGTCGCGACAGAATAGGGCGAAGCCTATTGAGAATTGAGAATTGAGAATTGAGAATGAAATAATGTCATTTGTATTGGAGCATCGGGAGGATGATGTTCGCCAGCTTGCCTTGCAGGCAAGCCGCTACCCCGCTATCGATATGCCATACGCTCTCACGCAGATAGCAGGCTGGCAGAGCATTCGCGACAAGGTACCGACATGGGCAGCATGCGATGACATCATCTATCCCCCCCACCTTCCTTTGGAGCAATGTTCGTCCGAAGCCACTGCTATATATAAATATGGTGTAGTCTCAAAGATGGGTGAGCATGACTCGTTGGCCGACCTTACCGGTGGCTTTGGCATCGACTGCTGGTTTATGTC
>OMSH01000120.1 GCA_900313715.1 uncultured Prevotellaceae bacterium | reverse complement strand
TTCTATTATCCGTCTTTTGGAATGTAATCGTGAGTTGCGAAGGTTGTTGAGTGATCCAGAAGGAAAGAAGGCCTTGAAGGAGGCTCTGAAGATGATGAAATCAGAATTGGCAGAATGAAATAGTTTGTTGGCGCTATGGATACAGATCAGTATAATATGGAAAAGAAGACGGATACATCTCCTGTCTATATGGAACGGGAACTTGAGGAGCGTCCTTTTAATTTGGAAGATTATCTTGCGAAACTCGATCGTTATGGAGGTATGCGACTCGTCAAATCTCTTATTCGTGAAACCGAAAACTTGGATCCTCGTCGGAAAGCAGCCCATGATATATTTATAAAAGATCCCTTATATAAAGAAAGTCGCAAAAGATTGTCCAAGACTTTAGACTTATGGATAGATTTCTTGGAAAAGAATTACGAAGATATAGATCATCTTATTGATTATTGTACTCAAGAAAATAGGAAGGTTGAACGCTGTATCAGTGATAATCTGTTTACAGTACGTGAGGAAATCAAAGAGTTAGAGAAGTCTTATCGGGTATTAGATACGTTTTTTGAAAATGCGAATGTTGAGAAGGTCAATTTTCTGAGTCTGATGAATGTCAGTAAAAAAGATTTAGAGGATATGGGAACTCCTGGTTCAAAGGCTGTTGCCAAAGAACTGTATGACAAATATGATAGTCTGGATCTGAAAGACAGTTATTCATTATTTGTGATGCCTGGTTATGTTGGCTCTTCTCAGCAAATACAGGATTGGGCTGCGGTTGCCCATAAGAGTAAGGCGCTTTTGATAACGGATTTTGAGGATAGTCTAAATTATGAGGATTTACTGTTTCGTTTAGATAAGTCAAATTTGCAACGTTCACATCGTGACAATTCGAGTGTAGTGGTAGCCTGTAACTATATTCTTGGACGACGTCGTTCTGAACTATCCACCGAGGATGATGATCTATACATTCCGCCTTCTGGCGCTATAGCTGGCAAGATGACCGACGTGGAGAACGTCTCTATCTCACAGGGTATTGCTGGCAAGAAATATGGTACACTCAGTCATGCTCCTTCAGTTCGCTTTAACCTGCTCAAGGCAGAACTGACCAAACTGATTGACATGGGTGTGGTACCCTTAATTGAGATGGACGGCCAAGTATTGGCATTCTCCAATCGCACACCATACGATGGTCCAACCTTAGAGCTTCAGGAATATCCTATCGTCCGTGTATTCGATTGGGTTAGCAAGGTTATCCAGCAATTTTGTAATGATAAGGCTTTCGAAATCTGGAATGCATCAGTAAAATCAGAAATGATTGACAATTTCCAACGTTTTCTTAGTAAATATAAAGGAGCAGGGAAATTGTATGAGAACTATGTCATCAAAGGGGTTGATAAAGATGCTGCAACGGGTAATATTAATGTAAAAATTGAAATCAAACCCTTTTTTGCTGCCAAAAACTTCTTGATAGAGTTGACTGGATCTACAGACAAAGGAAAGATGACAACGAAGTGGAATGATAATCTGCAATGATAGTATAATAAATAGGAGCATCATATGAAGTATAAAGTAGTTACATTGAATGCAGATGATATCACTGAGCGTCAAGTGATATATATGCGATATGAACTGGAGCAGCAGACAGACGTGGAGGGGCAGCCTGTAGGCAGAACCCGTGGAGGAAAGATTACCCTTCGTGTAAGGACACCGCAAGATGGTAATACCGACATTGTAGAATGGATGTGTGACACCAACATGAGTAAGGATGGTTCCATTACGATTCCTACTCTGAGTGGCAGTGAATTGAAGACCATTGAATTCAAAGATGGTTTCGTGGTCTCTTATTCTGAAACTTTTGACCGTCGTAAAGAACTTAAGCTTTTTGAAGAGTTCACAATTTCAGCTAAGATTATCAAGATCGGCAATGCTGTTCATGACAATAACTGGAGTATTGAAGAATAAAATAAGGTAAGAAAAGAGTCTATGGCATTACAAGGACAATTGAAGATTGGTGGGCGAGTTTATGGCGTAGTTGAGTGTTCGTATGACTTCTCGCAAAGTGTTGACGAAACAGGCAAGCCAACGTCTCGTCCTCATGGTGGAACAATTACATTCGTCATGCCCTCTACAAGTGATGACGACGTGTTTTTCTATAATTGGATGTTCAACAAGACGCAGGTTCACAGTGGCACATTTAAATTTTGTGTCTATACAACGCGTAATCAGCAGAGTTACAAAACAGTAGCTTTCAAAAACGCTTATTGTGTAAACCTAAGGGACTATTTCAACGACAGTGATAGCAAACTGATGTATACCACTGTGACAATAAGTGCCGAAACAATATCCATCGGCAAGGGTGGGGCAGAATTAAACAATGATTGGAGATAAGCTATGTCAATATCAATCAAAGACATATCCGTATCTATTGATGGAACCCCTTCAAGGCGGTTTGACATCAATCTTGATGGTATAGACTATCATCTTGATAATTTCTCACTTTATCAGAGCCTCCTTATTCCAAATACTCTGTCTTTCTCGTTGCACAAAAAATGGCCTGATGAGCTCATCCAAGATACTACATTTGCTGTCTGCGGCTATTTGATAGGAAAAGAAATCACATTGACCCTCCAGACGGACATTATTGAAAAGCTATCTTTCAGTCAGGATAGCTTTAAGTCTGCGGAGGTAGAATTCAAGGGGGTTATTGTATCTGCATCAGGAAGCAGAAGTGGGAGCGAATATACTGTCAATGTCGAGGCGAGAAGTTGGGAAGCCTTGCTTGAAGACAATCCAAACTGCAAATCGTTCGAAGACAAGACGCTCAATGAAATTGTGAACGATGTTGTAGATGACTATAGCAGTCATCTTAACACGGAGATAGATTCCCGTTTTACAGACGTAATCCCCTACTGTGTACAATACAACGAGACCAATTACCAGTTCCTGCAGAGATTAGCTCGCCGTTATGGAGAGTGGCTCTACAATGACGGCACTACACTTGTGTTTGGCAATCTGAAAACTGGGGAGTCTGTTCAATTAGACTATCCGAGCAAGGACATTCCCTCCTATAATGTTGATTTGAAGATGCAGCATGTGGCTTTCAACCACGTGTCCTCATCGTACAATGCCTACGATGCCAATCAAAAGGATGGTGTCGGAGAAATGCAAAAAGCTTACAATACTTTGAGTGAGCAGGTTTATCAGGCTTCTCTTGATTGTTTTTCGAAACCGACTTTACAGAATTTACATTCAGGAGGCTTTGCAAATACTGATGGACGTGAAACAATTTTGAATGTTTCTACTAAAACCCAAGCCCGTGGCGAAAAGGCTAGTATGCTTACCTACTCTGGCAGTACCTATTGCTCTAAGTTGAAATTAGGTAGTACATTGGCTATTGTTGACAACTATATCACCGATACAGTTTTCAGTAAGAAGGGTAATGTAAACCAAGACGAGATCTTGATTACAGAGCTGGTACACTATTTCTCAGATGATGATGTTTATAGTAATCATTTCACAGGAATATCAGTAGAGTGTGACTATCCACCTTATTATAATAATAGTGATATTTATCCTGTTGCCATGTCTTGCCGTGCAAAGGTAAAGGACAATGAAGATCCACAAGCACTCGGACGAATCCGTGTGCAGTTCGACTGGCAAGCACAATTAGAAGATGACATGATGACTCCTTGGCTCCGAATGGCACAACCGTACGCTGGAGGTGGCAAAGGATTCAGCTTCATCCCTGAGATTGGTGAAGAGGTGATGATTGACTTTGAAGGCGGCAATGCAGAACGCCCATACGTTAAGGGTACATTATATAATGGTGTAGGTGATGTTGATGGTGCCTGGGTGGCAAACAGCAATAGTGCCAATCAGGTGAAGGCCATTCGTACACGTAATGGTCACACCATTGAAATACATGATGAGGGTAATGATGGCTATATCCGTATCTATGATAATGAGAAAGAGAACTATATCCTAACGTTCTCCACAGACCAGAAACTCATTAAACTGGAATCTACTGGTAATATTGAGTTGTATGCAAAGAATGACATTATCATGCATGCAGGTCACGATATCAATGCTAGTGCGGATAATGACATCTTCATTGCAGCAGGTAATGATATGCAGCGTACTGCCGATAATGACATCCGCGAACATGCCGGCAATGACCGTACAGCAAGCATTGACCGCAATGACTCTCTATCTGTGAGTGAGAATCAGTTCATCAAGATTGGCGACAATAAAGACGAGCAGATTGAGCATAAACTCCAGTTGACCGCTGAGAATATCCGCACTGAGGCCAAAGACCAGTTGCTCGAATATTCTACGACACATCATATGAAGGCTGAGGATTCAGTAGTTCTAAATGCGGGTAGTCAGATAGATATCAAGGCTAATGTTGTAAAAGTTCAATAAAATGGCAGATTCATACGTTTGCTCAGGTGCTATGATGGTTTGTTCTTGCGGTACTGCTCCTGCTAAACTGACCGTTCTTCCGTCACGAACGGTCTATCTTACTGGACAACCAATGGCAAATATCAGTGACTTTGTACCCAACCAGAATATACCACCTTTCGTTCTGTGTACTACATGTAGTAATCCTGCTGTTTCGGCAGCGAATGGAACACCACAGCCATGTATGCCAGTAACAATGGATCCATGGGAGAAAGGTAAGGATGATTACTTGGTAAAGAATATCCCTGCATTACTGAAATCAAGTATTTGCCGGTGCAAATGGGGTGGTGTTATCAGAATAGT
>OMSH01000118.1 GCA_900313715.1 uncultured Prevotellaceae bacterium | reverse complement strand
TATTATGGTAACTGATACTTACATTCTGGTTTTAAGTTAGTAATACTTCTAAGTAAATGAAGCAATAGGCGGGGCATGTCCTCGCCTATTTTATAAAGCCACCTTACCTGCAGAGTGCCCACAAGGTTAAAGAGTGTTAATATCATGCAAGGTTACAGGATTTGGTTGTTTATTTACATGAAAGAACATAGAAAGGGACCTGCAGAGGAGAAGATGTGACGGACTATATGAGCGACCTGC
The DNA here is from genome assembly GCA_900313715.1 of uncultured Prevotellaceae bacterium. GTDB lineage: Bacteria > Bacteroidota > Bacteroidia > Bacteroidales > Bacteroidaceae > Bacteroides. The sequence continues at coordinate 2,918 of OMSH01000118.1, read as the reverse complement.
AGAAGCATAGTGAGCGCGAACTAGCTGAGATGTTGCAACGGGGCAATGCCTCGGTGATGGGGGAGTTATATGCCCGTTATGCACGTCACCTTACTGGTGTGTGTTCTCGTTATGTCATTGATTCTGAAGACGTGAAAGACGTACTACAAGAGAGTTTTATCAAGATATTCACTAAAGGTTCCAACTTCAAATACAGAGAGGAAGGCTCACTGAAAGCATGGCTAAGACAGATTGTAGTGAACGAGTCATTGACCTTCCTTAAAAAGAAAGGACGAGAAGGCTTGGTGGCGTTCGACGACAAGTTGATGACGGACGTCAGCGAGGAGCCAGAAGAAGATATGAGTATCCTGCCAAAGATACCAATTGATGTGTTGTATCAAATGATAAGAGCCTTACCGCCTGGCAACAGGATAGTATTTAACCTTTATGTCATTGAGGGGAGGACTCACAAGGAGATAGCAGAACTGCTGGGCATACAGGAGACGACCTCCATCTCTCAGTTGTCAAGGGCCAGGAAAATGCTGGCTAAGAAGATTAAAAAATACGTAACTAAAAAACAAGAACCAAGATGAAAGAGCAATGGATAAAAGACATGCAAGACCGATTCGCTGACTTTGAACAGCCTGCGCCAGAAGGTCTGTTGGATGATATCCAGCGAGAGATGGAGCATCGCGGCTTGGTTCCTGTTGAGAAAGCCAGTGATACCCAACGACGCTTGATACCGCTATGGATGAGGAGAGCAGCTGCGGCTGCCATAGTAGCTGTAGCCATCGGCACTGGCACCCTCTTGCTGATGAATGACGATGATCTGCCAAAACCCGTAGCACAAGAGCAGACCATTGAGACACAAACACTGCCTACATACATTGATGAGCCTCAGAATGAAATAGCTGAGGCTAAAGCATTAACGCCAGAGCCTAAACAGATGATGAGGAATCGACAGATCTCAGAGTTGTTGGCTACAGCACCAACTGTAGTAAAAGAGGACTTGATGGCTGAAACATTTCTTGATACTGCAACCGAAACTGGGCATACAGATGCCGTAGTGTCCCCTGCCGTAACTGAGAACGAAGTGCAGGAGACAAAGCAAGAGGAACTGTCACAGGAGTCAGATGTTGATTACTCAACAACCGTTTCTGCTGTCACTCCATCGCCAACTGCTGCATCAACCAATACTTATCAGCCTAAGCGCAGCAAGTCGGGCAACAAGCGTTGGGAAGTCGGGGCCAGTGTAGCTGGCATGCAAGGATTGGGCAACCCCAATTATAGCTTTTACTTGTATGGTAATAGTCTTTTGAGGAGCAGCATGAAATTCATTAATTCTGTGCTTAATTCAAGTAAGGTTAGTCCTGGTTATATTACTCATCCTGATTATGATCATGGGGTAACTAGCAGTGCTGGTGATGTTCAACCAGATGATCCATATTATATTCATCCTTTAAACCCAAGTTATAACAATCCGACAACATCTGTGGAGATTCATAACACTGGTAGCTACATGGTGAGTATCAATCAGCACTTGTACTCAATGGTTGTCGATACCCATCATCGCCAGCCAGTAAAGGTGGGCTTGTCAATGCGCTACCACTTTAACGACCGCTGGAGTTTGCAGACAGGTATTGACTATAGTTATCACTCATCTGATCTTGTACTTCAGATAGAGAAAATGCAAATTCAAAGCGAGCAGAAGCTGCACTTTGTTGGTGTTCCCGTAAACTTGGCATACACTTTATGGAGCCTGGGACGCTTCAATGTCTATCTCAGTGGCGGAGGAGAGATAGAGAAAGTGATAAAAGGCATGCAGAGTACCATTGGCATGACATCTGACATCACCGATAAGAAAGAGCTTCAAGATGTTGAAGAGAAACCTTGGCAAATATCCATTAGTGGCAGTGCAGGTGTCCAGTTCTCTGTTACTAAACTGCTGAGCATCTATGCTGAGCCAGGTGTGGCATATTATTTTGACAACAAGAGCAGTCTGCCTACCATCTATCAGGAGAAACCCTTCAACTTCAATTTAAACTTGGGTTTGCGCTTTAATTTAGGGAAATAAATGTATTCCTGAGTCGGTACTTTTTTCTACGATAAATTTAGCATTATGATAAAGACTGAACCCCTTTTATATATGTGCTGCTTGCCTATGTTGAGGCAAGCAGTACATATATAGTAGAGGTGTGCAGGTCACCTCTGATGAGGCAAGCAGTACATCTCTAAACAGGTAAAATCATGACTCAAATCACATCCTTTGCATCTACTCCCAGCAGTCAATTCTATCGGCTATCTCAGGCAGCTTGTCTTTGGTGAATACAGGATCTTGTATGCCCTGCTTCTTCTGGGAACGATAGTCGTTCAGCAGACGGAAGGCATATTTGCCTAAGCAGATGATGGCAATGAGGTTGCAGGCAGCGAGGCAGGCCATGCAGACATCACCGATGTTCCACACAATATCCAAACTGGCAATGGCACCGAAGAGTACCACAATGCCGGCAGAGAACACACGATAAATGTTCAGGGCACTCTTCTTAGGGGTGAGGAAGCGAATATTGGCCTCACCATAATAGTAATTGCCGATGATACTGCTAAAAGCAAAGAGGAATACGGCAATGGCAACAAACACAGGGCCAGTAGAGCCAATCTCATTCTGTAACGATACCTGTGTCAGGGCAATACCGTTCAGTCCGCTGGACTGGTAGTTGCCGCTGAGCAGGATAATGAAGGCGGTGCAGCTGCACACCAACAAAGTGTCGGTAAAAACGCCTAAAGCTTGGATGAGCCCTTGTTTTACAGGATGAGATACATGGGCCGTTGCAGCAACATTTGGAGCAGAACCCTCACCGGCCTCATTGCTGAAAAGTCCTCGTTTGATACCTGTCATCATGGTGGCACCTAATGTACCTCCTGCAAATTGCTCCACACCG
>OMSH01000046.1 GCA_900313715.1 uncultured Prevotellaceae bacterium | reverse complement strand
GCAGCCTGCCACTGTAAATAAACTTTTCTTCATTTCCTTTAATTTAAATATTACTTTAAACATTAATGATATTATCTTGGCATATCTACCAACTTCCAGCCTTCACGGTAGTTGTGCTTGATCAGTTCACGAGCAAACTGCTGAGCATTTACTGGGTCGGTATAAATCTTGTTGAACTTAGGATCACCATCTACCACCTTGAAGTCATCTTTCTTGATGATTCTGATCTCTTCGTTAGGACCGATGTTGGTGAATTCCATGTTCTCGCCGTCCCACAGCAGTTCCTTGTTCAGGGTCTGCAAGCGAACAGCCAATACACCCATTACCACTACCTCGTTCAGAGGACCAGAGATGTTGAAGTTAGACTTGGTCTCTACGCGATTCTCAGGACTTTCCTTACAAGCACGGATCCAATCCTGCTCGTGACCGCCTCTCATAGCGTTTTCTACTCTGCGGCATACCTTTGGAGCGTTAGGCACACGGCCTGAGAGCAACCAAGGATCCTGACCATAGCAGCTGCAAATCAGTGTGTCCTTTGTGCCGTGGAAGATAACCAAACCACCATTGCCTGGCATCAATTCCTTGCCTTCTGGGAAACCTGCTGGACGATCGGGCAGGATGCCACCATCGTACCAGTAAACCTCTACCTCTGGCATAGCTACCTTAGGCATGTTGTCGCGAGCTGGGAAGGTGAACTTCACGCGCTGTGCATTAGGAGCACAGTCGGCCAACAGCAGGGTAGAAGAACCTTGTATCTTGGTAGGATAACCCAACTTCAGGGCTGCTACTACAGGCTGCATGATGTGGCAAGCCATATCACCAAGAGCACCTGTACCATAATCCCACCATCCACGCCAGTTCCAAGGATGATAAACCTCATTGAATGGGCGCAACTTTGCTGGACCAGTGAACAAGTCCCAATCCAAAGTCTTAGGTACGCGCATCACTTGCTCAGGAGCATTCAAGCCCTGTGGCCATATAGGACGGTTGGTAGCGCACTCTACCTTGGTTACTTCACCAATCTCACCGTTCCAAATCCATTCGCATACCAGGTCAGTACCTTCAGAAGAAGAACCCTGGTTACCCATCTGGGTAGCCACCTTATATTTATTAGCCAGCTTGGTCAGCAGACGTGTCTCATATACTGAGTGGGTCATTGGCTTCTGGGTATATACATGCTTGCCCATCGTCATGGCATCAGCAGTGATGATAGCATGTGTATGGTCGGCTGTTGCGCAGAGCACTGCATCGAATGTGTTACCGATCTCGTCATACATCTTGCGATAGTCCCAATACTTCTTGGCATTAGGGAAACGTGCCATCACATCTTTAGAATACTTCCAGTCAACATCGCAAAGGGCTACAATATTATCTGTAGTCTCCATGTTCTTGATGTTGCTGTTACCCATACCACCGATACCGATGGCTGCAATGTTCAGCTTGTCGGTAGGAGCTGCGTGACCATGACTTTTGCCTAAAATGATGTTAGGCGCAATTGTAAATCCTGCAAAAGCGGCTGCGCCGGTTTTCAGGAAACTTCTTCTTGATAAGTTTGTCATACTTCGTTGATTATTGGTTAATATAAAGATGTTTTCATTTGCTTACTGTCTGATGCAGCAGTCCGTAACCATTGGTCATGTGGGCACGGCGGTAGCGTATCTGCTCCAAGGTGTCGAGGTCGCCAATGGCAGGCAGGTCGTGTGTGCGGGAATCAGCCAGGCAATCCCAAGCAAACTGGGAAGCAATGGCAGAGTCGCGCAGTGACGGGAGTGTCATATCGAGCTTGCCGTTACGGATGCTTTGTGCGAACTTCTCGATCATCACATCGATGTTCTTGCCTCCGTAAGGCTTATTGATGGTCACTGTCTTAGTGATGCCACGCAACTCAACTGTAGCAGTCTTGAAGTCGTGCGTCATGCGGGCAATACCGTGTGTACCAATCAGGTCAATATAAGAGTTGTGGGTCTGGTCCTTAGACAGCTGTCCATAGACAAAACCCTGTGTAATGTCGTAAACGATACCGTTGTCGAAGGTGCCGTGTACCTGCAGCCACCATGGGTCCTTGTAACTCCACATGCGCAAATCCAGTGAATGCATGGTCTTGAACTCGCTCTGTGCATACCAGCGGGTGATGTCGCAATAGTGCATGCCGCAATCGTGGAAGGAAG
>OMSH01000117.1 GCA_900313715.1 uncultured Prevotellaceae bacterium | reverse complement strand
CCCATCAATGAACGCTTAGATGTGGTGGAGTATTACTTCCGACAACCTGACTTCAAGACACTCATAGAAGAACAACTTCATCTAATTTGTGATCTAGAACGTATCATTTCGAAGGTAGCAGTAGTCAGGGTAACACCCCGTGAGGTAGTAGCACTCAAGACAGCCCTCTATGCCATTGAGCCTATCCGCAATGCCTGTTTAGAGGCAAAGAATCCTATCATCAATCACATTGGTGAGCAACTCAACATCTGTCTCACCATCAGAGAAAGGATTGAACGAGAAATCAACAACGACCCACCTTTGCAGGTAAATAAAGGAGGTGTGATAAAGACAGGCTTTAATGCTGAACTCGACGAACTTCGCCAGATTGCTTATTCGGGCAAGGATTACCTTCTTCAAGTGCAACAACGAGAAAGTGAAACAACGGGTATCCCCTCATTGAAGGTGGGTTACAACAATGTATTCGGCTATTATATCGAGGTGCGTAATGCTCACAAAGATAAGGTACCTGCAGAGTGGATCAGGAAGCAGACTCTTGTAAATGCAGAGCGCTATATCACTGAAGAACTAAAAGAATACGAAGAAAAAATATTAGGTGCTGAGGATAAGATACTGGTACTCGAGCAACAGCTATATGATAGTTTAGTGCAGGGCATTACTGAATTTATACCAGCTATCCAGGTGGATGCCAACCAGTTGGCAAAGCTTGATTGTTTATTGTCATTTGCTACCGTAGCAAAAGCCAACAAGTACATCCGTCCTGTAATCAGTGATGACGATGTATTAGACATACGTAAAGGCCGTCATCCTGTCATTGAACAGCAACTGCCTTTAGGTGAGCAATATATCCCTAATGATGTAGAACTCGACACCCATAGTCAGCAAATCATCATTATCACAGGTCCCAATATGGCAGGTAAGTCAGCCTTACTGCGCCAGACGGCTCTCATCACACTAATGGCACAAATAGGTTGTTTTGTACCAGCAGAAAGTGCACATATAGGTTTAGTTGATAAGATCTTTACTCGCGTGGGAGCCAGCGACAATATTTCAGTAGGCGAATCCACCTTCATGGTAGAGATGACCGAGGCAGCTGACATTATGAACAACCTATCACAACACAGTTTGGTTTTATTTGATGAGTTGGGTCGAGGTACGTCCACTTATGATGGTATCAGCATTGCTTGGGCAATAGTAGAATATATCCACAACCATCCTAAAGCGCATGCCCGTACGCTTTTTGCTACACATTACCACGAGTTGAACGAGATGGAAAAAACACACGAGCGCATCAAGAACTACAATGTATCTGTCAAAGAGATTGACGGCAAAGTCATCTTCATGCGCAAGTTGGTTCGTGGTGGTAGCGAGCACTCTTTCGGTATCCATGTTGCCAAGTTAGCAGGCATGCCCAAGAGCATTGTAAAACGAGCTGACGAAATCCTTAAAGTATTGGAAAAGAATCAAGACAAAGGCGTAGATACTAAGCCTTTAGGTGACATTGGTCAGGCTGATGGTTATCAGCTGAGCTTCTTCCAATTGGATGACCCTGTACTCTGCCAGATACGCGATGAACTGCTTCACTTAGATGTGAATAACCTTACGCCACTTGAAGCCCTCAATAAACTCAACGACATCAAGCGCATTCTAAAAGGGAAATAAATCAAAAGAGCATCTTTTTAGAATTTAATCCTTGCTTGAAGCTGGAAGTCTGTTTTATTGCTTCCTGTAATTAGGTCATCACCACTACTAATCACATCTCTATCAAAATAGTGAGTTTGTGCGAACTTGGCAATCAGCATAAAGGTCCTGCCCAAATCAAAACGAAGATGAGCAGAATAACGCACGCCCTCACCACTGAACGAAGGCGAATAGAACGTGTAAAGTAACCCTTTCTCGTAACCATATACGCGAGCATCGTAGTCATCAGTATGGAAATAGGTAGCCTGCAAGTGTAGTTTTATCTTCCAGAACTGTAAACCAGCCAATTGCGTAACCTGCCATCCATAACTGTGTTGTTGTTGGGTAAACACATTCCAATCAGCTGTAGTGCGCAACAACAACTTATCAGTCTGATAACTAAGTCGATACCTGATTTGATGATGATAGGTAGGCAATGTGAGTTCGCCATTCATCCCTGTTACATCACGTTCTTTGCGTTTATACCGGTAGTTCACGAACATAGATAATTGTGAGGTTGGTAACCATTCCACGCGAAATCTGCCCTCAAAGCCACGAGAAGGTTTACTAATGCGATATTTCTTCCAAGGATGTGAGAAGAGATCAACTGATCCGAAGAAACGGAAATGGGCAATTGGTGAGACTTCTGCTGCTAAATACCAGCCATTTTCGTTCTGCACACTCCCACCGTCATTAAAAGCATTGGCGAAATAAGCCCAATAGTCGTGCCGATAATAACGATGCACCATCATTAATTTATAGTTCTGTGAAGGTTGATAAATCAAACGATTCATCATAGCCCAACCTTGTTTGCCCTTTGCTATCTCTCCTGCTAAATTCAAGTTTCGTAAACGAATTTGGTAATCCATCCCTATGTTATAGAAATCCTTACCATGCAAATTGTATTCAGCATAACCTGATAGTCGAGGCAGGTATTCTCTGGTGAACTCATACCATAGTCCCGTTACTCCCACATCGAAACGATTTTGGTGAAATGCCAAATGCCCTCCAGCCATCTGCATGCTAAATGCCCCTCTTCTTTCTGCTTCAGTTGGAGAGCGATGCAAGCCAGTTTTAGTAATAGAAAATATCACATCATTCTTGATAGTCCCATCCATCTTCCTGAGAGAATAAAAAGCTGATAAGTCGAAACCCTTCAATAGGGCTATTGTTGTAGCTACTCCGCGAAAATAACCGATTTCATCGAACGAAGCATGTTTACGGATACCCGTTGATCGAGTTTCGGAAGTAGCCAGCGAATAACCCTTTCCTAATCGAAAACTACTGGCTAATGTCAAGCCCTGACCAAACGACAACTTATAGTCGCCCAAGGCCAATGCCTTAACTCGTCCCAGATTTCTAAGCAAAACATAAAAGCCATAGTGGTCGTAGCCCATAGCATTATGTTGTCTAAACAAGGGTTCCCCAGCATCCTTTTCTGCAGTTAGACCAACTTGGACATAGTCACCATACCCAAACTGATAACGGATAGAATGGTATTGAGGTGTACCCAAGTATTTTTGCTCATACCCTTTTCTTCTATAAAAGGGTATGTCAAGCCTGGTAAGCACCTCGTGGTTGCCTCGTTTGGCAATGTTCTTTATTTTAGGAAAGTGTTTTTCCTGTATGGGTGTATTCACTTGAATAAAAGGCAGTAACAGTTGGATAGTACGTATATCCATATCTTCCACCAACTGCAATTCATACATTGTCTGCATGGGTCCATGCACGTAATTATACGCCAAAATGTTTTCAATTTGCTGATCAGATAGGAAAGGCAATCGTTCCAGTTGCTCCTTGGTAGCCGTGTTAAGGTCAATGGGTTGCGAAAGCTCTTCCAACAACTCACCATAATTGGTCGCCTCTTCATCAGCAGCCATTTCTTCCAGTTCATCTTCTAAAAGTAAGTTTATTTCCTGCGCCGTCAGCATCGTAGGCAAACAGAGGCATAATGCCATCAGATAGGATTTGATTGTGCACATTTCGTTATGAATGAATTTTAAAAATTAAAAATTTTACCTACAAAAGTAAGTAAAATAGTTAATTCTACCTTATATTTTACCTGAAAAAATACAACATATCAAAGATAAACCTATTTTTGTGACATGATTCGCAGATGCGCCATATTGTTTTTTACGCTGACTCTCTGCATGCAGCTCACCGCCCAGGCACAAAACACAAACACCGAACAGGCGGACCAAGTCTTTATTACCCGAGGCTTTATATATCATGGCGACACCATCCCCTGGATACAACTTCGTCCTGTTCATGTGTTCAAGGAACTCAAGTTCAAGAAGAAGAAAGACTATGAGAATTACCAGCGTCTGATACGTGATGTGAAGAAAGTATTACCTATCGCCAACGAGGTGAATGCTGCCATTATTGAGACTTACGAATATTTGCAAACCATCCCAAATGAAAAGGAACGCAAACGTCATATCAAGGATTTGGAGAAAGGTATCAAGCAGCAATACACCCCTCGCCTTAAAAAACTCACTTCCCGACAAGGCAAATTGCTGATTCGATTGGTCGATCGTCAGAGTCACCAAACCACCTACGAGTTGGTGAAGGCCTTTTTAGGCTCCTTCCGTGCAACTACTTACCAAGTCTTTGCCTCCATGTTTGGCTTCAGTCTGAAAAAACATTATGATCCAGAAGGTGAAGATGCCCTGACAGAAAGAGTTATCATTCTGGTGGAAAATGGGCAGGTATAACACTTACGATTATTATTTGTTTATCGCCTTGATATCTTCAGTTGGTGACCATACACCAAGCAAGTAACACTGAAATAAACAGCTGCCTGTATCCACAGGAAACGCAACTCTGGCAACACTTGTCCAAGTGTTGCCCCCATCGTATTCACCCTCACATAGGCACGAATGCCAAAGGTACTGGGGAAAAGCCATGAAATGCCTTGCCAAAAACCAGGTATGCTGGCTTGAGGCCATGAAACACCACTTAAGAAGATTAAAGGTAATGATACAAACACCATGAGTAGCATTACATTCTCACGATAGCGTATCAAGCAACTAACCGTCATACCAAAGAAAATGCAGGCTAATACATAAGGTATCATAATGCACAACAGATCGTTCCAATGTGCCAACATTGGGAACGAAAACAACTTAGGCACCACCAACGACAGATAAGCCGCCATTACGGCATATATCATGGCATACGCAAGTGACTTTCCACACACAATACGGTAAATACCGCCATAGTGGTTGTCATCGTCAGGTATCAGTTGTCCATTTCTATTGCGTTCGCGTGAAGTTCCTGCCGACATACCAATACCCAAAGCCAGTGTCTGTTGTAATACCAACATCAATACTGCAGGTAAGACACAGCTTCCATAGCCACCTGATGGGTTGAAGATGGGTACTTCGTCCACCGCCAAGGGCTGAATGCTAACAGCATCCTCCTTATCGGTATAGTTACCAGCCAATTGCGTACGCAAAGCAGCTCCCATGCGTTGCGACTCTGTCATCGCTGTTTGATAGATGGCTTTATAAGTCAGCATCAGCGACATATCACAATACACACTAATAACGGCCTGCTCCATACGATTCAGGCGAGTGGCAAAGTCTGATGGAATATAATAGATACCCTTAACCAATTGTCTGCTTACCAACAACTTTGCTTCATCTAAGTCTTCGGCATAATACGTCACCTCTACATCTGGTGAAGCATTACAGTCACGGATAAACTGACGTGAGAGTTGCGAATGAGACATATCCACCACTACCACAGGCACCTCATGCACTGCCTCATTATTATAAATCCACGAGTAAAGCAAAGGATAGGCCAACGGTACCACAATAAAGAAAATGATGATTCCTTCATCACGGAAAATCTGCCGCATCTCCTGCCACCATATATAGGCAGCATCGCCCAAGGCCTGTTTTATTTTATGGAATATAGACATAAGTCAGCATTGCATTTTTTATTTTAGCTACCACAAACCACGGAAGTAAAGCAAATCCAACGAGAGCCACAAGGTGAAACCAAGCATTGATGAGTGAAAATCCATTAAACACCGTAACCTCGTAAATCATAAAGTAATGGCGCAACGGAAATAGCCAAGACAAAGCCTGAATAGGGGCATCCATACCCATTACAGGAAAGGTTGAACCAGCTATCGAAATACTCAGTACGGCCCAGAGCGAACAAATACTCATCGACATACGGAGCGAAGGCATCAAGCCAAAAACAAAAATGCCAAAACCAAGAGAGCCGGCTACCTGCAATAAACACAACAGAAGGATATTCCACACACTACCCATACTAGGGAAGCCGAGTACCCCATAAATATAGTACTGGAAGAGCAGTACCACCATTAAAAATACGATGAAATGGATAAGAAACTTACCTATAATAGCCACCACAATGTTTCCATCGGCTTTGGCAAGCAACTCCTTACCCGTGTCAAATTTCAACTCCATGCCCAAAGAATAGGTAGAAATCAGCATCATAAAGAGAATCATGATACCTGGCACAAGAGCAGTGCTGAGATAAACATTATAGCTTCCTTCGGGATTACCTATCTGATGGGTATCGATGCGAACAGGTTGCAACGCCGTTTGAATCTGCTCTGGTGTATAACCCTTGGCCTGCATAGTAGCTTGTCCCACGCCTGCCGAACCCAGTGTGGTAATAGTTTTAAGGTCTTTCATCACCATTGAACCAGCCACTAAGGAAGCCATCGAGTAGTAATAAGAAATCTTTGGTTGACGTCCAGCCAACAATTTCTCTGCCATTCCATCGGGAATATAGAGGAAAGCATAAATCTCATTTTCCTGAATGGCGATACGAGCAGCCGTCACCGACGGATAATGAGCTACCACCCTCGAGTTCTGGAAAGCATCAAGTCGGCGTACCAAACTACGAGAAGTAGAGCTGTTGTCTAAATCCACCACCCCAATGGGCAAGTCCAATGGTACACCATCACTCAATAAGGAAGTGAAGAAAAGCCCAGTCAACAACGGAAACACAACCATACAGAACGCATAAAGGTTGTTCTTACGTAGTATCTGGAGCTCACGAAGCGCTATGTCCCTTATTTGAATGATGAACTTCATCGATTAAAAAATTACTTGATAATCAATGACATGCCAGGACGTAAACCATCCATTGTCTCTACAGGACGTGCCTTTACCTCGAAGGTCTTCAAGTCGTACTGACCATTGGCCTTGGTAGCCTTCCATACAGCATACGAACCTTGGTCCTTCATATAATAAACCTTCATTTTTATTGTCTTATCGAAGGCAGGAACATAAGCTGTTACCTCATCGCCTATCTTCATACCCTTCAGTTGATCTTCACGCACGTTGAAAGTACCCCACATATCATCCATCATTGAAATAGACATGATAGGAGAACCTGTACCTACCAATTCACCTAACTTAGGATAAATGTCGCTTACCTGTCCAGCCATCTGTGCCACCTGCACCGTCTCATTTATATAGCTGTTTACTTCTTGAACGGCACCTTTAGCCCTGCCCACCATAGCTTGCGCGGCCATCTTATCTTCCTGACGGGCACCATTAACAGCCATATCATATTGACTTTGGGCGGCGAGCATCTGTGCCTCCATTGCCTTGTACTGCGCATAAGCCTCATCACGTTTCTGAGCTGACATCACCCCTTCATCGTAAAGACGCTGCACACGGTTATACGACTTTTCGGCAATCTCCACACCAGCTTTGGCTTGTTGCAATAACTGGAAAGCACCCTCTACCTGCTCCTTACGGGCTCCATTGTGAGCCATCAGTTCTTGAGCAGAAGCTGCATCTACAGCTCTCTGAGCTTGTTCCATTTTAGCTTCTACCTCAGGCGCTTCCAATATAGCCAATGTGTCGCCAGCCATTACAAGGTCGCCCTCCTTCACACGCAGTTCGAGGATTCGTCCAGGCACCTTGCTCGACACGCGGTATTCCTCTACCTCTAAAGTACCCTGAATAATCTCTGGCTCACGCCCTAAGGCAAAAAAACCAATCAGTCCCACGATAATAACTACTGTCACAAATCCTGCAATAGCAAGCAAGATATTGTTATGCTGTTGTTTAGCTTGATCTGACATAGCTTAATGATTTAAAATCTTTATTAATAATTACTCGAGTGTTCCAAGTGCTTTCTGCAATTCTACCTGACTGAGTTTAACATCAATCTCTGCATCAATTACCTCCGACTGAGCCTGCAACCAAGCCGTCTGCGCCTCCATCACAACGGTAGGCGTAATCACCCCCTCTTGGAAACCAAGATTAGCTGTGCGCAGGTTCTCCTCAGCACGTTCAATATTAGCTTTCGCCATAGCCAGTTTTTTGTTGGCCTCTTTTACACGGAATGAATTCTGATTTACCTGCAACTCAATCTTTTCACGAGCCTCCTCCAATTGGAGGTTCGCAATGGCAGTAGCACCTTTAGCAGCACGTACCTTGTATTTTATGTCACCCCAGTTCCATATAGGTATGCGCACCAATACGCCCACGTTCCATAATCCGGCAAATTTTTTTTGGAATCCGTTCAGCAGATTTGGGTTCGTTACAGCATAGCCTCCTGTCAAAGCCACTTGTGGCAAGTTGCCCGCCTTCAACACATTCGTCATCTGTTTGCTCAAATCAACTGAATTTTGCAGCATCTTCAACTCCGGACGTCTGGCTGACACCATGTCCATATCAATAATATGTGTTGTATTGTTCACAGCAAGGTTCTCTTGCTCCTCTTCTGCCAGTGTTATCTGACTATCTACTGGCATGCCACATAATTGGCAGAGCAGCATCTTGGCCAAAACCACACCGTCATTTACCTTAGTCAGTGTCATCTCTGCCTCATTCAGCTTTACATTCACACTCAAGCCATCAGAACGGGTAGCAACACCCTCCTCTATCATTTTCTCCACATCGCTGTTAAACTTTTCCACCACTATTTTGTAGCTTTCAGCCAACTTCTGCTTATGTTTCAACGACACCACCTGCCAGTAAGCCTGATCGATGCTATAAAGTGTAGCTTGACGTTCAGCATCCAAAGAATTAGCTGCAAAATCCTCGCTAATGTCAGCCATCTTATTCATCGCTACAATGGCACCACCCATAAACACGGGTTGGGTCACCATCACAGCTCCTGCAAACATATTTCGAGTATCAGTACGGAAGGCATTGACTACCCCAGCTCCTAGTTGGTTAAGTCCTCCGGCCAGCTGACCCATACCCTGCAACAAGGCTGATTGGATGGTAGCAGGCAACGACTGGATGATGTCAGCGAGTCTGCTTTGAAGGCTTCCTACTGTATTTGCACCCAAGTTGCCCAAAGCAGATTTCTGGTCATCGTTCAGCACCGATACTTCACTACTGGTCCACAAGTAGCCACCTACAGCATTTACTCGAGGTAAATATTGTGTACGGGCCGACTTTCGTAGATTGGTGGCCACATCCTGCTTGATGCGCGAAATGCTCATCTGCTTGTTATTTCGCAAAGCCATTGCCCTACAACTGTCAAGTGTCAGCACTTGTTGCGCACTTAAGGTCAAGGGACTGAAGAAGAGCAAACCAAGCAACCACCTCTGCATCGTCACCAGCATAGACCACATTCTTATTCTATTGATCATGTTCTTATTGCTTTTTCAGTCTTTGTTTTCGTATTGCAAAAATACTGCTATTCTTTCACTTATTTTCAATTTCTCAATACCTTTTTTAGTGCAAATGCTACCATTTACGAGAAAAGAAGAAAAAAAAGAGAGAAATAGAATAAAAACATATCGTCTTTGCAGATAGTGTAGCGAAATTGAATTTAGTTTAGAATTGCTTTTCAAGCAGATTCCCTTTCAATTAGCTGGTATTTCATACCCCTGTTGGTTCGTTCAGAAGGGCATCCCATGCATTTCAACGTCTTGCCCACCTTTATTCTCATTGAGGAGTTATCTTCCAATGAAGGAAATTGACTTTTCAGTCTGTCGAACACATGCCCCAACATGTACCATTTCGATGGCTCGTTCTCTCCTGGCACCTTGTAACAGCTGAAAATCATCTCATCCAGCTTGTATTCCTTCAGGAATGACTGGTTGGCCTCTTGCATGCGTTCCACCTCTAAGTTGGTGAACCAGAAAGGAATCTGTTTCTCCATGATTTCATACAGCACCTGGGCGAAAAGCAGCTCATAGTCAATGGGCTGACTGTTGTCAATGAATTTGCCTTTGGGCACTTGCAGACAGATGAAACGTCGGCTACCAGTAGGGTCGCTCAGTGGATGCTTGTCGTTGGTGGTGGCCAAAAACGAGGCATAACGCCTGCGGTCTTCCTGACTCTTGCCAAAGATGGGACGTCCGTTAACCTTCTGCTTCGAAAGTGTCTGCTTGAGCTTGCCTTGCTGACTGCCCCTCATGTTGGCAAACTCGTCGATGTTGACCAAGAGGTTATGGGTCAGTGCCATATCAGCATCATGCTTATTGCCGAAGTTGATATGATCCAAGTAGTAAGTTCGCAAAGATGGGGGCAAAAGCTTCATCGCAAAAGTAGTCTTGCCACATCCTTGCGCACCAATAAGAACAAGAGCACATTCGTTGCCGTGTTCAGTATCCAGTCCCAACCAGTGGGCCACCGTCGAGCGGAGCCAGGTACTGCACCAGGACAGCTGCTCGGAAGTAAGACCAGGAATGCGGTTGAACAAGTTGGCCACATGGTTCTTGCCATCCCATGCTGGCAACACAGAGAGATAATCCTGAATAGGATCAAAGGCAGGAATGGCATCAGAGAAGATGTACTCCTCGATGTCGGTCCTCGGAGAGCCTTCGACGATATCCTCCAGCTTGGCCCTCCGCACAATGGAGTTCAACGCCTCGGAAGTAAGCACACCCCAAGGAGCAGTCTTGTCGTTCTCAGTGACTTTCTTGAATTCCGCCTTGCCACTGAGCACATTGCGGCGGAACTCGTAGTTCTCTTGCAGAAAGCATTCTATCATATACACTGCATTCTGCATTTTTCTCATTTCTTTCATAGAAAAATGTTTAGGAAGTAAATAAACAAAGTAAAAAATCTCGTGCTTGTCAGAAGAAAAATGTTCAGAAAAATCCTAAAACGAATTCTAAAACCAGACCAAAAACCTCTCTTATGGAAAAGCAATCACAAAGATAGTAAAAAAATGGGGCGTTACCAAATAAAACGGTCAAAAAACGGTTTTGGGGATTCCCTTAAACCATACACTTTATATTACCCCAAAAAATGAATTTTGATTTCACTCTTCACTATTCACTATTTTGTTGTAAAATTTTGTTATATAATGTGTTATGTTTGTGAACAGTGCCTTTTACTCTTCACCAACCCTTCACTCTATTCACTTGTGCCGAAGTCTTATTTCCTTTATTAGCCCGCCAAACCGCTTTATCTTAAGTGTATAAAATAAATGTGTAGGACGGTGTAGAATTAGTGAAGAGTCTCTTTAACTCTTCACTTCTTTAAGTGTCAATATACTAGCAGATTATACTATAAAAGTGAAGAGTTATTTGCAATAAACTTTTTTCTGTCTTTTTCAGTGTTATATTTTTCCATAGACTTATTGCAGCGTTAGCAAAAACTTATTTTGTAACTAGGAAAATTATTTTTCCTAACGAGGGAGAAAAAAGTTGGTGCCTTGCCAAAACAGAACTGTTCTATTTTTCCACAAAAAGTTTGGCTTGAATTGCTCCGCCATTTAGTTCAAGTAAAAGGACAGCTTACTAGTAGTAAAGCCACCGTTTACTTTCCCCCCCTGGTTTTCATAGCAAAAATGGCTATAATAATATCAGATTGAGTTATCGAAGTAATAGCCATAACCTTGACGATTGGCTATGTTCTGTGCATAAGGTCCAAGTTTCTTACGCAAACGAGTAATGTTAACATCTATAGTGCGTTCGGTTACTATTACACCACTCCAAATACTATCCATCAATTGACTTCTAGAAAAAATCTGTCCTTTGCTTGAAAGCAACAAACATATAAGTTCGAATTCTGTACGTGTTAGACTGACAGCTGCGCCATCAACTATTACCGATTTTTTATCAATATTTACCTGTAAACCTTTATACTGCAAGATTGTTTTACCCAAACGCGACTCTACTACATTCATTACATAATCGCCGAGCTTCTCGCATTCAGCAATGATATCACTATAATTGGTTACTATAAAATATGAAGATTTGTGTTCGTTCAATTCATTGATGCTTTCAGATTTCAGTTGATCACGCAGTTTATTGATATCTTTTTCTATCTCTTGTGAAGTATTGAGAGTCAGGTCTTCACGCCTTCCACTGAGCACTACCAACATTTGTGTCAGAGATTCATTCACCAATCGCATCATCTCGTAAAGATGTGAATATTGTTGTGTGGTAAAATCTTCTTTTACATACAAACGATGCTGAATGGTTCTAGCTATCTTATAACAAGCATCACCAATAGATTCCAATTCACCTATCTGACGAAGCATGTCACGAACCTTTCCTTTGGTGTCATCAGACAAATGTTTCTCACTTACCTTTCCTAAATATGTTGCTATCTCAATCTCCATATTATCAGCTATTTCCTCATATCTGGAAATACGTTCGAATAGCCTATCAAATTCCTTGTTATCTTTCTCATCAAGCAAGTTTCTCGTCATACCAAACATTCGCTGCATTCTTTCAGCAAAATGCACAATCTCCTTTTGTGCTTGAAGTACTGATATTTCAGGAGTTGCCATCAAACCTGCATTGATATAATGAAGAGTTGCCTTGTGTTCCTTATTATCTTTAGGCAACAATTTACATACCACTTTCTCAAATTGTGGAATGAATGATATGAGAATGGCTGTGTTAAGTACATTGAAGCAGGTGTGGAACAATGCCAAAACAACAGGTAATCGCTCAGTTTGACCAGATAAAGAAGGATCATAGCCAACTATACCACAAACCATATCAACAAAGGGATAAAACACACAGAGTATCCAAATGACACCAAAGACATTGAATAACAAATGAGCCAAAGCTGCTCTGCGTGCCTCAATGCCTGCTCCCAAAGCAGCTAAATTAGCAGTAGCTGTGGTTCCAATATTCTCACCCATTACCAACGCAATGCCTAAATATATAGGCAAAACACCTGTAGAACACAATAAAATGGTTATTGCCATCACAACAGCTGAAGATTGTACAATACATGTTATCAGTGTTCCAACAATCAAGAAAACTATGATAGTTAGGTAACTGTTGGTATCAAATGAAGCAAAGAAATTCATGATATCAGGATTTTGCTCCAAATTCATGCTCTTACCAGTATCACTAAGTAATACTAATGACCAAAACAGAAATCCCAAGCCAAAAAGCAAATCCCCTACTACATTATGGCGTTTTTTATATATTAACACCATTCCTATCAGGAAAGATGGAAACACTACATTTGATAAGTCAAAATTATAACCTAAAGACATTATCCAGGCAGTAAGTGTTGTTCCAATATTAGCTCCCATAATAATGGAAATGGCTTGAGCCAATGTCAACATTCCTGCAGATACGAATGAGACTGTCATGACAGTAGTTGCCGATGAAGATTGTACGGCACATGTAACAAATGCACCTGTCAACATACCAGTAAAACGGTTGGCAGTCATTTTAGCAAGGATATGACGAAGACTGGATCCTGTAAGTTTTTGTAAAGATTCACTCAACATTTTCATTCCGAAGATGAGTAATGAAAGTGAACCAAGTAGTTTGAATACTAAGTTAATTGTCATAAAATTATTTATTTAGTTTGTTTGTTTAGCAAATATACAAAAAATCCCCAAAAATATTTTGGGGATAAAGTTACAATTTGGTTACTTTATATAAAATTACTTTTCTATTACCATATCGAACTGATCAAAAGGAGCAGTACGATGTGCCAAGTGCTTGGTAGTAGGAGAAATACCAAATAAAGGTGAATAGGTATTTACCTTGATGGTTTGGCCATCGGGCAGGAACTCCAAAATGCGAAGCCAACCATCGCCACCATTGCCTTCCCAACCTCCACCAAGGATTTGTACATTGAACATCATTTGATGTACAGTCTTTCCAACTGAATTTTTATCATTACGATAAGCTACTGAATCTTCAAAATCACCAGGAACACCTGTGTGTCCACAAAATACCAAACGGATATTTTTGCAAGGATAGATTAACTTGTCCCAAATCTCCTGACCATAATTGCGAGGTTGAATCTTGTAATTCTCGTTGTTGGTACGTTCAGCAGTACGTTCACGCAAAAAAGAATGGGTAATGAAAATAACTGTATGATTATTATATTGTTCACTATCTGCCAAACCTTTTGCCCAATTCAACACTTCATCGCGAGGAGCCCATTCAGCAGCAATCACCAAAATCTTGCCCCAATGTTCATCCTCAAACTCATAAGCGGCATTTTCCAAAGAAACCTTACCCTCACGATTAGGAAATGCAGCTACTACGCAATCCATCCATTTGGAGTTTCTTTCAATAGGAAAATATTCAGGGAAATGTGTAAATCCTTCATCACCACGTACATATCCATATTCGTGATTACCTGTTGCAATGATATAAGGTACTTTATTGTCTAAACGAGCCATGCAATGTGAAGCCCACTCCCACATTTGGCGACTGGTTTGATTCAACATCTTACGATTACGAACTATATTCTCATTCTGCTCCACCATATCACCGGTAACCAATACAGCCTTGATTTTCAAGTTATCTATATTATCAGCACACCAAACAGTAGTCAATTCATATAAAGGTTGGTTTATGTCGTATTTAGTGTAACCCTGAGGGTCACCCAATAGAATCATAGAAAAAGAATTAGGATCAGAAAGATGTTGCTGATCAGCTCTATCTTGTGCCTTTGTCAAAAAACAAACAAAACACAAAGTCAAAAATAATTTTGTTTTCATCATATCATAGATTTAAGGTTATTATCTTAGTTTCTTGAACAAATCCCATATAACGATACCAGTAGTGACACTTACATTCAAAGAATGTTTGGTACCGTATTGCGGTATTTCAATACATCCATCACTCATATCTACCACCTCTTGCTGAACTCCCTTTACTTCATGACCCATTACAATAGCATATTTCTTAGACTTATCCAATTGAATATCCTGAAGCATAGTACTACCTTCAGCTTGTTCAACACTATACACAATATAGCCTTGTTCATGCAAAGAACGAATAGCATCTTTTGTATCTTTGAAGTATTGCCAATCAACGGTAAACTCAGCTCCAAGAGCTGTTTTGTGCAACTCTACTTGTGGAGGTTGAGCTGAAATTCCACATAAATAGATAGACTTTATACGAAAAGCATCACAAGTACGAAATACACTACCCACATTATAAACGCTTCTTACATTGTCGAGTACTACTACTAAAGGCAATTTTTCGGATTCCTTAAATTCCTCGACACTGATTCTATTCAATTCTGTAACCTTCAGTTTTCGCATATCATTTACCCTACATTTATATTTTTATTGCATCAAAGATAATGCAAACTAAAGACAACACAAAATTTGTATTATTCTTTGTTCACAATATGGTTAATAATGGTTGAAAACTTTTGCATAAATTATAAAAGAAAGGTCTTGCATTATTCAAATATAACGTTGTATGTAAATTCTATTAAATTATCAAAATGACTTTATCCGTAATTATAATTATTTTATCCCAACATTTTCAACTATGATTAGTATAAAATTAGCAAGAATATTATTATCTTTGCCTATGAGTAACAGAAGGTTGGAAATATGCAAGAAAAAGTTATCAACAATTTCAACCAACTATTATCAGTATCAAGAGTTTTTTTAAAAATAAAAATAAAAACAAAAATAATATTCATATTATGGAAAATTTAGTGGATAAAATAAATGAGTTAAGAAAAAAGAAAAATGCTGTAATAATGGCTCATTATTATCAAACAAGTGATATACAGGATATTGCAGATTATGTTGGAGATAGTTTAGCTTTAGCTCAACAAGCAGCTAAAACAAATGCTGACATTATTGTTCTTTGTGGAGTACATTTTATGGGAGAAACAGCTAAGATATTGTGTCCTGATAAGAAAGTGTTGATACCGGATATTAATGCTGGATGTTCTTTAGCTGATAGTTGTCCTGCTGATGAATTTGGTAAGTTTGTTAAAGAGCATCCAGGTTATACCGTAATATCTTATGTAAATACTTCTGCAGCCGTAAAGGCATATACTGATGTGGTAGTAACATCATCTAATGCCAAGCAAATAGTTGAGAGTTTTCCACCAGAAGAGAAAATAATATTTGGACCTGACCATAATCTAGGAAATTATATTAATTCGATTACAGGACGAAATATGTTGCTTTGGAACGGAGCTTGTCATGTTCATGCTAAATTTTCAGTAGAAAAGATTCTTGATTTGAAGAAAATTTATCCACAGGCAAAAATTCTAGCACATCCTGAATGTAAAGGAGCTGTATTGAAATTGGCTGATTTTGTAGGTTCTACAGCTGCTATTTTGAAATATGCAAGGAATAATGAATCAAACGAGTTCATTATAGCTACGGAATCAGGTATTTTACATAAGATGCAGTTGGCTTGTCCACAAAAAGTATTCATTCCTGCTCCACCAGAAGATAGTACTTGTGCATGTAATGAGTGCAATTTTATGAGGATGAATACTATGGAAAAACTGTATAATTGTCTGTTGAATGAAACTCCAGAAATTTTGGTTGATAAAAAAATCGCTGAAAAAGCTATAAAGCCTATTCAGCGAATGTTAGAGATATCAGCTAAGTTGGGACTTTGATTATCTTAACTTGATTTTGAGAAAACAAACGACAAGGATTGTCACTAATTTGCCTTGAAGTTGTATAGTATTAAACTAAGCGTTGTATAGTATCAAACTGGAAATTGTATAGTATCAGCTATATTTGCATCTTTTTTGTTGTCTATCTCGTCTAATGGATGACAATAAACGTAAATTTAAGACTATATGAAGCAGTTTGTAGTATTACTGACATTACTTTTCGCAAATGTATTTTCATTTGCACAACAAATTTCTGGTAAAGTATTAGACGAAAACAAAGAGCCACTCGCATACGCTGATGTAGTGGCTT
>OMSH01000150.1 GCA_900313715.1 uncultured Prevotellaceae bacterium | reverse complement strand
GCCACCGATGCAAATGGCAAGCAATATGAGCAGACACTGACCTCCGCTACAGGTAAGATAGGTATCAGTATCGAGCCAGAGAAAGACAGCTACAAGAGTGGTGAGTTGGCCTTTGTCAACATCAACCTTGTAGGTGAGAATGGCATTGTTGAGTCAAAAGCCGACCGTACACTTACAGTTACCGTTGAAGGTGGCGAACTGCTGGGCTATGGCAGTCAGA
Source organism: uncultured Prevotellaceae bacterium (assembly GCA_900313715.1). Classification (GTDB taxonomy): domain Bacteria; phylum Bacteroidota; class Bacteroidia; order Bacteroidales; family Bacteroidaceae; genus Bacteroides. The sequence continues at coordinate 7,736 of OMSH01000150.1, read as the reverse complement.
CGTTAATTACTGAAGCAGCCTTCCTCGATGGTGTATATCCTACCTACTATGGTCAATCTCAGGCAGTGGTACGTGCATCGAAGCCAGGCAATGTAAAGATTACCGTCACAGGTGAAGGCGTAGCGCCAACGACCAAGACCATCCTGATGAAATGATATGATAATAGATGAAACAAAAAGTGGGGCTCTTTCGAGTCCCACTTTTTTGTTGCCTTTTTTATCGACCTTATTATATAGCATGCAACTTCTTCATGACCTCTGCCAACTTCTTCATGGCAAAGCGAGGAGCTATGCGAGTAAGCAAATCCATTTGCTTGCAGTCTTTGCCTATGATGATTTTCCACTTGCCAGCTTCCATACCACTCACGATAGTTTCAGCAGCTTCACTTGGCACAGTGATATTAGCATTAGCTTTCTTAAAATCATCTTCAGAATAGTCAGCCACACTTTTTGCATTTTTCACACCAGAGTGTACTTGAATATCTGTAGCTACAGCGCCAGGGAACACCTCGCTCACCTCCACATGGGTATCCATCAGCTCTGTCATCAAGCCTTCGGTCAAAGCCCTGACGGCAGCTTTGGATGCACCGTAGAAAGTCTGCCCAGGCACAGGAGCAAAGGCACCCATGCTTGACACATTAACGATATGTGCCTGCGGACGAGTAAGTAGATGAGGCAAGAATGACTTCACCATATATAATGTTCCATAGAAGTTGATGTTCATCACACGCTCAATAGTGCGGTACTCCATCTCGTTTACTGACACAAAGTCTTGTATGATGCCAGCATTGTTGATAATGCCGTCAACAGCACCAAACAATTGAACTGCCTCCTCTGCCACTTGTTCCACAGCCTCTCTGTTGGTAATATCCAACTGCATCAGTTTCATGGCATCGCCGTTGTTGCCAGCCAACTCTTGCGTTTTCTTCAAACCCTCCATATTAATGTCAAGTCCAATCACTTTTGCCCCCTTGCTCAGCAAGTTAAGGCTAATGGCTCTACCCATGCCGTTCCCAGCACCAGTAACCACAATTACTTTTCCTGCTACTTTCATTTTTATCTTTCTTTTGTTATTGATAGTGCAAAGGTAGTGATAACCATATCATTTATAAAGCTCAAAAAGTTACCAGTTTTGTCCTAAAGGGGATAAAGCACCTCATTCAAATGCTGCTATATTCTACTGCCTTTCTTTTTGTTGTTAATTTTTTTTGTATTATCTTCGCATCAAAACAATTGTAGTGGGAAAGGGAATCCCTAAATGAAGAGCTATGGAAAATGAATTGAAACTGACCGAGTTGAAGTTGGACATGCTGCCAAGTGGTGACAGGAAACTGGTACTTGAAAATTTTGTGCTTTTTGACGACAACCTTGACTCTACCGAAGACCTTGATTTAGATGGTCTTGTTCCTACACAACCATTTCCTATCAAGCTTACATTCCCACTTATCATGATTTGTGCCCAGGGTGAGATGACACTTCGAATCAACTTAGAAGAGGTGAAATTGCAGAAGAATGAAATACTGACGATGGTGCCAGGTACCATTGGCGAACATATCAGTATGTCGAAAGACTGTCGTGTAGCCATTATGGCAATACCCGAGGATGCCTTTCCACTGCTCATGAAGATGGAAAATTCGCTGAAGTTTCGTGAACACATGAAGCGCCCTTTGAAATTTCATTATACTGATGGCGAGATGGCACATCTCATCATGTTGTACAGAATGATGCGATCGGCCATAAAATTGCAATTACCATATACCAAGGAAATCTTGATGAATTATATGGAGGCCATGACCTATTTCTGCATTACCAAGTTTGAAAACCTTGCAAATGAAGACGCCAAATTAAGTCGAGGTGAGATGCTGTTCCATCAGTTCATGGACGAAGTGAGACGCAATTATACCAAAGAACGACAACTTAGCTTCTATGCTGACAAACTTTGCATTACCAGCAAATACCTCTCAAGGATTGTAAAACAATACAGTAACCGTCAGCCCAGCGAGTGGATACGCGACTATGTGGTTCTGGAGTCAAAGGCTTTGCTCCGCCAAAACGACCTAACAGTACAGCAAATCAGTGATATGCTGAACTTCCCTAACCCTTCCTTCTTTGGCAAATATTTCAAGGCAGTTGTGGGTTGCTCACCCCGTCAGTATCAGTTGCAGAAGAATGAAAACAGCTAAAGTCTCATAGGTTCTTGGTTTTCACCTCTACCCATTTCTTATCGGTAAAGAGCAATGATTTAGAACTCTTAAACACTTTAGCAGCTTTCTTGCTATGCTTGAACTGCCAATCAAGCCAAGCTACCCCAACCTGACCAAAAGACCCTCCGTTTTTCTCTCTGAAAGTGCCTCCGTGAGCATCGCCAGGAATCTCCCGAACGGCTAACACTACAGGCACATTGGTCTTAATGTTGCCATAATCCATAGTGGAGTTTGGGCGTGCAGGATCAGTGTCGCCCACAAAATAAGCTATGGGTATGCGCAAGTTGATGAGCATATCTTTCAATGCAGGACTTATCCCCATCAGACTACTGCGCGTTGGATCAGCATTATCGGCCATCGCTCCCAAACCACTATTCCAAAGACCTAACAATGACACACGCGGGTCTCCCGACAACTTCAAAGCCTGTACGCCCCCACATGATTGACCAAACAAAGCTATATGCTTAGTGTCCACCTTTTGATAATACTTGCTACCTGGTCGTTCGTTCTCGCTGATAATCCAGTCCAAGCCTGCCTTCATGTCTTCCTCGGTAGTGGCTCCCATAGCAGCACGAACTCCGTCAGGCACTGGCTCACCAGTAGCTATCACCAGATAGCCGTGCGATGCTATCTCTGTCCAGAACGGGCGAAAAGAATCACCGTCATCGTCACACCCAGGTCCTGACATCAGTACTACTGGCAGTTTGTCTTTCTTGGGGAAGACACTCAAGTCAACAGGATGATAGATGGTGTGACCTTCTAACGTTGGGTCCACCTCCATCACTACTGGGTATTTACCCGTTGGGTCCATCCATTTGTCTGGATTGGGACGGTTATTGAAATATTCCTTTAATTGTTCCTGGGTAAATGTCTGTGCATTTCCCTGAGCCTTTACAGCTTGAGGAAATAGCATCCCTATAGCTATCAATCCTACAGCTATTGAGTATGCTTTCATCTTGAAAAGACACATTGTTTTCATAGTCATCGTTTATTTATTCTTGCTACAAAGTTAAGAAAAAGCAATTAATTATTACCTTTGCAAAAGCAAAAAGGATACACTGATAATGGATAAACTATGGAATAGTAATTATAAGAAGGTGATGGTTGCGAATTTCACCATGTCATTCGCCTTCTATTTGCTCACCCCTCTCCTGCCCTTGTACCTCAGTGAGACATTTGGCTCAACAAAGGACATGATAGGATTGGTGCTGAGCGGCTATACCATTACAGCGTTGTTATTCAGACCTTTTAGCGGCTACATTGTAGATAGCTTTCCAAGAAAGAAGGTGCTGCTGGTGTGCCTTTTCCTATATTTCGTCATCTTCGGAGGTTACCTTCTGGCAAGTACCCTTTTGATGTTCGCCATCGTACGCACCCTACACGGAGGACCTTTCGGAGCCTCAACGGTAGCTAACAACACGGTGGCCATCGATGTGGTGGCATCCAGTCGCCGTAATGAAGCCATTGGCTACTATGGTCTGAGCAACAACCTCGCCACGGCCATAGCCCCCACCATTGGAGTATTCTTATATAAATACGTACACAATTTCGATGCCTTGTTCTGGTTGGCATTTATCGTAGCCGGCATAGGCTTTGCTGTAGATTACACCTTGAAACTGCCAACGAAACAATTGATGAAAGACAAGAAAGCCATCTCACTCGACCGCTTCTTTCTGCTGAAGGGATGGGTGATAGGCCTCAACATCTGCTTCTTCGGCTTCTGCTACGGCATATTGAGCAACTATCTGGCCATCTATGGCAAGGAGGTGATGGGCATTACCAGTGGTACTGGCACCTACTTCATGTTGCTGAGCATTGGTCTCATCCTCTCTCGTTTGCAAGGAGCAAAGTCACTGAGGGAAGGCAAATTGACCCACAATGCAGCAGAAGGCATTGTGCTTTCAACTATAGGCTACACACTGTTTATCGCAATGCCCAACATGGTGGGTTATTATGGTTCGGCTATTCTGATTGGCTTAGGCAATGGTCATATGTGGCCAGCCATGCAGAACATGATTATCAATGTTGCCCAAAACAACGAACGAGGCACCGCCAACTCTACCCTCCTTACCTCTTGGGACTTGGGTGTGGGAATCGGTATCCTGATAGGTGGTTCGGTATCAGAGTTTATGGGGTATGCTTCGGCTTTTTGGACAATGGCAGTGGTACACATGGCAGGAATGGCACTGTTTTTCATCCTTACCAAACAATCATTCCTGCGTCGCAAAAGGACAGAATCGTTTACATGAAAAATACATATCTTATGAAGAAGATTTTCGTTACAACAGCATTGGCGTTAGTCACTTACGCAACGGCATGTGCCCAACTTATGAATCAGGCCAAAGACATGAGTCGTGGCTATGTGGATATGACCGCCACTTATTTCTTTGCCGACAAACTGACACAGTTTGATACTACTACAGGTGAGGGCAAGGTGCAATGGGCTCGCTATAGTCTGGAACCCCGTCAGGCATTCAACACCAATACGGTGGTGGCTGACAAGTTGCAAATGAAGGATTTCCCCGATACAGGTTATGAGAACGATCCACAGTTCCGCTTCAAGGTAGATTTCATCTCCGACCGTACTGTCAGGGTACGAATGCTCACCTCATTGGTGGCCCCTAAGGAAGTGGAGGAGATCATGCTGAGTCCGCAATTTATGAAAGACAACCCTCATGTAACCTGGACTTGCAAGGAAAATGAAAAAGAAATAGTTTATACCAGCAAACAAGGCTCGCTGACCATTCAGAAACATCCTTGGCGTATAACACTGAAAGATGCCAGTGGAAAGGTTTTGACACAGACCTGGACCAACGACGACAACTGGGTAAGTCAGGTGAAGTTGTTGCCTTTCGGTTTCAAGAAGAGCGGTACCGACAACTCACGCATGCTGAACCCTGTGTTCAGTTTGAAGACAGGCGAACGCATCTATGGATGTGGCGAATCGCCCACAGGTCTCAACAAGGCTGGACAAAAAGTGAACCTGTTTGTTACCGACCCTCAAGGTCCTGAGACCGATGAGATGTACAAGCCCATACCTTTCTATTTTTCCAATCGTGGTTATGGTGTGTTCATGCACACCTCGGCACCCGTCACCTGCGACTTTGGTGCTACATACGTGGGAGCCACCAAACTGTTTATGGCTGACGAGGCCGTTGATTTCTTCTTCTTCATTGGTAACCCCGCTGAGATACTGAACGAATATACCAACCTGGTGGGCAAGACGCCTATGCCTCCACTTTGGAGTTTTGGCACCTGGATGAGTCGCATCACCTACCTGAGTGACAAGGATGCTTATGGCATAGCCAAGAATCTGCGTGACAACCGCATCCCTGCCGATGTGATTCACTTGGATACAGGATGGTTCGGTGTAGATTGGCAATGCGACTATAAGTTTGCCGAAGACCGTTTTGACAATCCGCAGAAGATGGTAAAAGACTTGCTTGACGATGGTTTCCATATCAGTCTGTGGCAGTTGCCTTACTTTACCCAACACAATGTGTTCTACAACGAACTGATTGAAAAGAATCTGGTGGTGCGCAACGCTGACGGTTCATTGCCTTATGAGGACGCATGTCTGGATTTCACCAACCCTGAGGCAGTAAAATGGTATCAAGGCCACTTGCGCAATCTGCTCGACATGGGTGTGGGAGCCATCAAGGTTGATTTTGGCGAGGGGGCTCCATACGATGGATTCTACCACAACGGCAGAGGCGGTTTGTATGAGCATAACCTCTATCCAGTTCGATATAACAAAGCCGTATGGGATGTGACAAAGGACGTTCAGAAGGACGGAGCTGTTATATGGGCACGTTCAGCTTGGGCTGGCTCACAACGCTATCCGTTGCATTGGGGAGGTGATGCAGCCAATACCAACGAGGCGATGCTCTCTACCCTGCATGCAGGCATGAGCTTCGGCTTGTCTGGATTCCCCTTCTGGAGTCATGACATAGGCGGTTTTGTGCAGTCAACCCCCGAAGATCTCTATCGCCGCTGGTTGCCTTTTGGCTTCCTCACCTCACATACCCGCAGTCATGGGGCACCTCCTACCGAGCCTTGGCTATATAATCAGGAGTTTACAGACTATTATCGCGCCAACGCCGAGATGAAATATGCCTTAATGCCATATATTGTTGAGCAAGCTAAGGTATGCACAGAGACAGGCTTGCCTATGGTAAGGGCTATGTTTATTGAGTATCCTGATGACCCTGTGGCTTGGATGGTAGAAGACCAGTACCTCTTTGGTAAAGATATCTTGGTAGCACCTATCTTCGATGCGCCACAGGACTTTGTAGATCCTAAGAATAATTACAACAACACCGACCATCGCCCCACCACAGGCTTGCGTCATTGGACACGCAAGGTGTATCTGCCTGGAGGCGCTTGGGTGGACTACCAGACGGGCAAGACCTATCAGGCTGGGTGGAACGACATCACCACCGACAAGCTGGAGGCTGTGATTTTGGTGCGCAAGGGCGCTGTGATTCCAACCGCGAAGGTAGCTCAGAGCACCAAGGATATCGACTGGAAGAGCGTTAAGAACGTGAAATATTAAGCATCTATGGGATCATGGTTTAACAAGATAGTTGAGTATATCGACAAGGTGTGGGAGTGGCTTATCAAGTTTATCACCTTCGGCATCTGGCAAGACAGCGTGTACCAGCAGTTGTCACTGAAGAACGCAGTGGCCTACGTGACACGTGTGATATATATTCTAATAAACCGTTTCAATGCCGACAGTATCAGCAACAAGGCAGCTGCCTTGACTTATAGTACGTTGTTGTCTATTGTGCCTATACTCGCCATCTTGTTTGGCATCGCCCGTGGCTTTGGCTTCGACAACCTCCTCCGTCAACAGATTGAGCAAGGCTTGTTGGGTAACAATGAAACCACCAAACAAATCTTCCAGTTTGTTGACTCCTATCTCTCACAAACAACAGGAGGCGTATTCTTGGGAGTAGGTCTCATAGCCTTGCTATGGACCTTTATCAGTTTGGTAAACAACATGGAGAGCATCTTCAATGATATCTGGTATGTGAAGAAAAGCCGCACGGCCTATCGCAAGGTCACCGATTATTTCTCGATGTTGATTCTGATGCCCATCCTTATCATTGTCAGTGGTGGTCTAAGCATTTTCATTTCCACATTAGTCAGCAATATGGAGGGCTATACGCTCTTGGCACCTATGATCAAGTTTCTCATCAGCTTGATTCCTTATGTGCTAAGCTGGCTCATGTTTACAGCTCTCTATGTCTTTATGCCCAATACCAGCGTAAAGATACTCTATGCCCTGATAGCCGGCCTCATTGCAGGTTCTTTGTTCCAGGCGTTCCAGTTCCTATATATCAGCGGACAGGTTTGGGTATCGAAATACAATGCCATCTACGGTAGCTTTGCCGCTTTGCCGTTGTTCCTGTTGTGGCTGCAAGTGTCATGGACTATCTGCATCTTAGGTGCCCAGCTGACGCATATCATGCAGAATTTCAAGCGCTACGACAACTATAAAGAGGTGAACAACGCCTCATTGGAGTTT
>OMSH01000116.1 GCA_900313715.1 uncultured Prevotellaceae bacterium | reverse complement strand
TACTCCAATCGGTGCTATCGCTAAGTTTGCTGCTGCTGGCAAGCGCGTTCGTAAGAAAGACCTTGGCTTGATGGCTACTACTTACGGCTATGTATATGTAGCTCAGATTGCCATGGGTGCAGACAACAACCAAACCTTAAAGGCACTGCGTGAGGCTGAAGCTTATCCAGGCCCATCACTCATCATCGCTTACGCTCCATGTATCAATCATGGTCTGAAAGCAGGTATGGGTAAGAGCCAAGCTGAGGAAGCCAAGGCTGTTGAATGCGGCTACTGGCACTTGTGGCGCTACAATCCAGCTCTGGAAGCTGAAGGCAAGAACCCATTCACCTTGGATAGCAAGGAGCCTAAGTGGGAAGGTTTCAAGGACTTCTTGAAGGGTGAGGTTCGCTATGCATCAGTAATGAAGCAGTATCCTGCTGAAGCTGACGAACTGTTCCAGGCAGCTGAGGACAACGCAAAATGGCGTTACAACAGCTACAAGCGTTTGGCTCAGAACAACTGGGGTGCTGAAGTGAAAGAGTAATTTCTTTCCTCTATATTAATGATAGTGGCGAGGCAGATGCTTCGCCACTGTTTTTATGTGTAAGCTTTGGCGATATGCAAAAAAATGAGTATTTTTGCGAATTATATAAAGATATTGATATGCAAAGCGAAAGCAAGGTGATATTCGAACGCAACAGCGTGGAGTTCGTGACGGTAGCTGCTCAATACTGCCAATTCTTAGAGAATGTGGAAGGTATGGAGCGTGAAGAGTTTATCGATACCGTTTTGAAGATCCTGCCCCTACTCTATGTAAAAGCCTTATTGCTGCCTGAAATGGAGTTGATAGACGAAGACGATATACTGGAAACTTGCGTAACAGAAGAAACCTACAGCATGATGAATGCCAAACTGGCAGATATTATGGGGGATCGTGACGATTACCTCGATGTTTTCGTGGAAGACATGAAATACAGTGACCAGCCTATTACCCGTTATATCTCTGAAGGATTGGCCGATATCTATCAGGACATCAAAGATTTCATTTTTGTATTCCGCCAAGGAGTTAACCGCAACATGCACAATGCATTGGCTACTTGTCAGGATAATTTCAAACTTTATTGGGGACAAAAGCTGGTCAACACATTAAGGGCTTTGCACGAGGTAAAATATGATACTCACAGAGAAGATGATAATTAAAAACAAAATAACGAAAGAAGAAATTAACGAGATGCCCAAAGTAGAATACCAAGGGCAAATATCTATCATCGACACGCCTCAACAGGCAGACTTTGCCGTCAGATATCTCAATCAGTTTCCTCTATTGGGCATCGATACCGAGACACGTCCTTCTTTCAAGAAAGGCGAATCCCACAAGGTAGCATTGCTGCAGGTAGCTACAGACGAGCGTTGCTATCTGTTCCGCTTATACAAGTTTGGCTTGACTTTACCCCTTATCCAGTTATTGGAGACCCCCCATATAGCCAAAGTGGGCATTTCGCTGAAAGACGACTTTCTCCAACTGCATAAGTGGGCACCATTCGAGGCAAAGAACGTAATAGAACTGCAATCTCTAGTGAAAGAAATTGGCATCGACGATCAGTCACTACAAAAAATCTACGCTAATCTGTTTGGTTACAAAATTTCTAAATCACAGCGTCTTTCCAATTGGGAAGCCGATGAACTGACCATTCCGCAACAGCATTATGCCGCCATCGATGCATGGGCATGCATTCAAATTTACCACAAGGTGGAAGAATTGAAGGCTACTGGCGATTACGAGCTCATCATCGTACCAGAGCAAGAGCCTAATGAGGGTGTTAATCAAGAAATTATTAATATATCACAATATGAGTAACGTCTATCTGAAATCAGGCAAGGAAGAGTCGTTGAAGCGCTATCATCCCTGGGTATTCTCAGGAGCTATTAGTCGCATTGAAGGTAATGTGCAGGAAGGTGACATCGTGGAAGTGTTCACTTCACAGCATGAATTCATTGCCAGAGGCCACTACCAAGTAGGTAGCATTATGGTGCGAGTGCTTACATTCGATGAGCAAGAAACCATTAATGATCTTTTTTGGCAACATCGCCTGGAAGAGGCTAGGCTCAAACGAATAGCCATTGGCATTGCACAACGTACTGACAACAATACCTATCGCCTGGTGCACGGTGAGGGCGACAACCTTTCAGGACTTGTCATCGACATCTATGGACGTACGGCCGTGATGCAGGCACATTCTGCCGGCATGCACTTCCAACGCATGGAGATAGCCCAAGCATTGATGAAGGTGATGGACGGTAAGATAGACCATATTTATTATAAGTCGGAAACCACCCTTCCTTACAAGGCAGAATTAGGACAAGAAAATTGCTTCCTCATTGGAGGCAGCAAAGAGAACATTGCCACTGAATATGGTTTGAAGTTCCATATTGATTGGCTGAAAGGGCAGAAGACGGGGTTCTTTGTTGACCAACGCGATAACCGTGCACTGCTGGAACGCTACTCACAGGGAAGAAACGTACTAAATATGTTCTGCTACACAGGTGGTTTCTCGGTGTATGCTTTGCGAGGCGGTGCAGTACGGGTAGATTCCGTGGACAGTTCTGCCAAAGCCATCGAACTGACCAAACAGAATGTGGCACTCAACTTTACTGATGATGGCAGGCATCATGCCTATGCAGAAGACGCTTTCAAATTCCTCGACGAGATGAAGAAAGACCAATACGACCTTATCATCCTCGACCCTCCTGCTTTTGCCAAACACCGTGATGTGTTGCGCAATGCCCTACAAGGCTATAGGCGCATCAACGCCAAGGCATTCGAGAAAATCAAACATGGAGGCATCCTGTTCACATTCTCCTGCTCACAGGCAGTCAACAAAGACCAGTTCCGCACTTCGGTATTTACAGCAGCCGCTGCATCTGGTCGTAAAGTGAGCATCCTACATCAACTCACTCAACCAGCCGACCATCCTGTAAACATATATCACCCCGAAGGCGAATACCTCAAAGGATTGGTGCTATACGTGGAGTAAGGGGAGAGGTTTTTAGCACCACATCTACTTCAAGAAAGCAAAAAACTCAATGGATTGGTGCTATACAATGTGTGAAAAATTAAATAGTGTTAAATTGTGTGCGATTTTTGCTATTTTATATGTTACATAACATAGAAATGACTACTTTTGCACTGTGTTTTTCATGGTATTAGATTTAAGGTTGATAAAGATTGGGTGTCTGTGATAGATACCCTTCTTTTTTTATGTCTCTATTGTTACCTTTTTCCAAAAAAAACATTACCTTTACACCATATATAAAATTAGCAGACAAAGATGAATTTAAAACTAAGACTTATCATTATGAACTTCCTGCAGTTTGCCGTGTGGGGAGCTTATCTTACCTCTATGGGTAGTTATCTTGCCAGTGCTGGTCAAGGCGCAAATATTGGTGCATTCTACGCCATGCAAGGTATCACCAGTATTTTCATGCCTGCCTTGATAGGTATTGTAGCCGATCGATGGATACCAGCACAGAAGATGATGGGTATCTGTCATTTCATATCAAGCAGCTTCCTGCTGGGTATGGCCTACTATGCAATGCAGGCCGGCACTGATGTCAACTTTGGTGTACTGATAGGTCTGTTCACTGTTGGCATAGGATTCTATATGCCGTCTTTATCACTCTCCTACTCTGTGGCTTACAACGCATTGGAGAAGGCAGGAATGGACACCATTACTTCCTTTCCACCCATCCGCATCTTCGGCACCATAGGTTTTATTTGCACCATGTTACTGGTGGATATCTTAGGTTACCAAACCACCTACATGCAGTTTATCGTATCAGGTGTGTTAGGCATCCTGTTGGGATTCTTCTCAATGACCTTGCCCGAATGCCCCATTAATAAGTTAGGTAAAAAGACACTGGTAGATGCCTTAGGACTGAGAGCATTCAGTCTGTTTAAAGACCGTACAATGGCCACCTTTTTCATCTTCTCAATGTTGTTAGGTGTTGCTTTGCAGTTGAGCAACAGCTATGCCAACCCATACATTACCAGTTTCCAAGGAATGCCTGAATATGCCAACACCTTTGGTGCCAACCACGCCAATGCCTTAATATCGTTATCGCAGTGTTCAGAAACCCTTTGCATTTTGCTTATCCCATTCTTCCTGAAGCGCTTAGGCATCAAGAAGGTGATGCTGATGGCAATGTTGGCATGGGTGTTACGCTTTGGCTTGTTCGGTGCCGGCGATCCAGGCAGTGGCGTTTGGATGTTCATTCTCTCCATGATTGTTTACGGTGTGGCATTCGACTTTTTCAACGTGTCTGGCTCGCTGTTCGTCAACCAGTTTACCGACAAAAGCATGAGAAGCAGTGCACAAGGTCTGTTCATGCTGATGACCAACGGCATTGGTGCCACACTGGGTACTTTGGGTGCACAAAATGTAGTTAACTACTTCACCGAGAATATTGATGGTAAGATGATAGGCGACTGGAGCAGTGTTTGGTACATCTTTGCCGCATACTCACTGGTCATCGCTATCCTGTTTGCCATCTTTTTCAGATACGATTTCAAACCTGAACAAAAAGCAGAGTAATAGCCTATGATGAAAAACGAGAAAATACAGTTGGTATTAGAAAGTATTACCAATATCCCCAACGACCTCAATAACTGCAAGGTAACCATGAGGGCAGTAGGCACTAATGACGTACTGAGTATTGTCATTGGGGCATTCGAAGGGCGTTCCATCTACCTGGGTGCCAAAGGCATACAACAAAGCCGTCCTATGACGCACGATCTCTTTGCAGGCGTACTCAATGCGATGGCAGTCAAGCTATGGAGGGTAGTAATCTACAAGGTAGAGAAAGGCATCTACTACACGTACTTGTATTTTCAAAAAGACTATGGCGTAATGAGGGTAGATAGCCGTACAAGCGATGCGCTTGCTCTGGCGGTGCGAATGGGTGCTCCCATCTTCACTTACAAAGAACTGATGATGAAGGCTTTGATCGGTCAGGATTGCGTCATCAAAGTGGAAGATGACCTTGAAGAGTTCAAGGAAATCAAAGTAGTAGTCCCGGGCATTGACACCTTGAAGCAACAGCTCGAGGAGGCCATTCTGAATGAAGAATATGAGAAGGCTGCTGAATTACGCGACCAGCTCAAACAATTAGGCAACGAATAACCTACTGTCATGCACGTTTTTTTTACACCCGATATTGACCATAGTAATGCCCTACCAGAGGAAGAGGCCTCTCACGCCATTCGTGTATTGCGTTTGCAACCAGGTGACGAGGTGATGCTCACCGATGGTAAAGGATGTTTCTACAAGGCTGAAATCAGCGTATGCGATAAGAAGCACTGCTTGGTAAATATCTTAGAGAAACAACCACAGGCGCCTTTGTGGAAAAATCATATCCATTTGGCAGTGGCACCCACCAAGAATATGGACCGTATGGAGTGGTTAGCCGAGAAAGCCACAGAGATAGGTCTGGACGAAATCACCTTTCTCGATTGCCGCTATTCCGAGCGTAAGGTCATCAAGACTGAGCGTATCGAGAAAATTCTGGTTTCTGCCATCAAGCAATCACTGAAAGCCCGTTTGCCCATCCTGCATGGCATGACTGACTTCAACAAATTTGTAAGTCAGCCATTTAGTGGTCAGAAATTCATTGCCCACTGCTACAAAAATGAACGGAAAGAGTTGAGAGATGTGTTAGTACCAGGCGAAGATGCCGTTGTACTGATCGGTCCTGAAGGCGATTTCAGCGAAGAAGAAGTAAGTTTAGCATTATCGAAAGGCTTCACCCCCATCAGTCTCGGACCTTCCCGTTTGCGCACAGAGACAGCTGCTCTTGTTGCCGTTCACACCATCAATCTGCTCAACTATTAAAGTTTTAAATAAGACCCAATTGCTAAAATCGGAACTTTTTTAGATCAACTGATATAAAGCTCCGTTTATTTATTTATCTTTGGCGTTAGATTAACTTAAAGACCTACTTATTATGAAGAAACACTTGATATCACTGATGCTGTTGTTGGCAATGGGTAACGTTGCTCTTGCTGATGATGTGAAAGAGGCTGCTGACCCCTATCCTGGTCCACAGGAAGCTTGGCAGAAACTCACCAAGCCCATGTTTGTTTGGGGCACAACAGACGTGCGCTACTCACGCAGTCAGGTACCCACTGCTGAAAAGATGCCCGAGCTTTATGCTTGGCGAGGCGAGCACATCAGTGCACAAGCCGTGTTTGCCACCCCCTCAGAGGTGGAACTTACGTTGAGTGTGAGCGATCTGAAAAGTGGTAAAAACGTGATTCCTGCCTCTAACATCAACCCCTATTTCGTGGGCTATGTACTGGCTGATGGCATAGATAAACACCGCGTGGATTCCTGCCTCATGGCCGACCGTCTGATAGCAGAACCCACTTTCACCGTTGCTGGCAATACCACACGTCCTATATGGCTGGATATCCGTGTGCCAAAGGATGCTGCGCCTGGAACCTATGCGGGTACAGTAAGCATCAATTGCCAAGGCACCAATATGTCACTTCCCATACGTTTGAAAGTTAGCCAGCGCGTGCTGCCCGATCCAAAGGAATGGTCGTTCCATCTCGACCTTTGGCAGAACCCCTACTCTGTGGCACGCTACTTCAATGTTCCTCTCTGGAGCAAGGAGCACTTCGACAAGATGCGTCCACTGATGGAGATGTACGCCCAAGCAGGTGGAAAGGTCATTACTGCCAGCATCATCCAGCACCCTTGGAACAGTCAGACGCATGATCCTTTCGAGAGCATGATTGTGAAAATGAAAGGCATCGATGGCCAGTGGACCTACGACTACACCGTGTTCGACCGCTGGATAGAGTTCATGATGTCGTGTGGCGTGACAGAGCAGATCGACTGCTACACCATTGTTCCTTGGGGCTATCAGTTCGAGTATATCGACATGGCCACCAGTACCTTACAGACATTTGAATGCAATCCAGGCGAGAAAGCCTACGAAGATTACATTCTGCCTTTCCTCACAGATTTTGCCCGCCACTTAAAGGCCAAGGGATGGTTCTCCAAGACCTGCATCGCTATGGATGAAAGGCCAATGGATCAACTGCGTGTAGCGTGGGACATCGTACGCCGTGCCGACCCAGACTATCGCATTGAAGGGGCTGTGAACTACTCTCCTGAAGTAGTATCTATGATGTACGATATCAGCCTTGGCTACCGTCATGTAAATGTACCTGCCGAGGTGGCTGCACAGCGCCGTGCTGAGGGAAAACGTACCACCT
>OMSH01000251.1 GCA_900313715.1 uncultured Prevotellaceae bacterium | reverse complement strand
TCTCTTCTGAACAAATCGCGGGTATATACCTTCTCCTCTACATCTGCCAAGCAAGCATCGAAACGGTTGGCAAGAATCACGTCACTTTGGCTCTTGAACTTCTCCATGTCGTTCACCACCACACTATTGAAGAAGGTGGAACCGTCTTCCAACGTGGGTTCGTAAATGATGATGGGAATGCCTTTGGCCTTGATGCGTTTCATCACGCCTTGAATGGCACTGGCCCTGAAATTGTCGGAGTTACTCTTCATGGTCAGACGATAAACACCTACTGTCTTAGGCTTACGCTTGATGATGCTGTCGGCAATGAAGTCCTTGCGGACGGTATTACTTCTTACCACTGCCTCAATCATGGTCTGTGGCACATCCTTGTAGTTGGCCAGCAGCTGCTTGGTGTCTTTCGGCAAGCAGTAGCCGCCATAGCCAAACGATGGGTTATTGTAATGTCCACCAATGCGGGGGTCCATGCATACGCCGTCAATGATCTGCTGGGTATTCAGCCCTTTGGTCTGGGCATAGGTATCCAGTTCGTTGAAATAGCTGACACGCACTGCCAGGTAGGTATTGGCAAAGAGCTTGATGGCTTCTGCCTCTGTGGGATGGGCAATCAGTGTCTTGACATCCTTATCTTCTGCTCCTTCTTTCAGCAGCTCGGCAAACATCTCGGCTTCTTTCTGCTGGTCTTCGTAGGCACCTACCACTATACGGCTTGGGTGCAGGTTGTCGTACAAGGCCTTGCTCTCACGCAGGAACTCTGGTGAGAAGATGATGTTGTTCACCCCATATTTCTTGCGTACAGAGTCGGTATAGCCCACTGGAATGGTACTCTTGATGACCATCAGCACGTTGGGGTTCACACGCAGCACATGCTCAATGGCATCCTCAACGGCACTGGTATCGAAGAAGTGGTTCTCATCATCATAGTTCGTTGGTGTGGCAATCACTACCAGCTCGGCTGAGCGGTAGGCTGCATCCTTATCTACGGTGGTGTGGAGGTTCAGCTTGCGCTTACCTTCCTTCACTTCCTTGAAGAATCTCTCAATCTCATCGTCCTGTATCGGACTGATGAAGTCATTCAGCTTATCTGCTTTCTTGGGAGTGGTGGTAATTGCTGTCACTTCATGGTGCTGGGCGAACAGCACTGCAAGGGACAAGCCCACATATCCTACGCCTGCAACGGTAATTTTCATATTCAAAACCAGAGGGACGGTTCTCCTGACCCACTTATTTATTTTGTAACGCCCTTAAACACTTTCTTCACTTCTTCATAGCATTCACAATGTAGGATTTCCTTGTGTCCCTCATCCAATCATCCGTTTTATTACTTCTACGTCAGAGTTATACTTATTCTTTGCAAGATAGGCAAGCACCTCTTGAAGTATTGCCACTTCTGGTGACTGGCGCATCGTCTTGCATAATTTTAGTATTCTTGGATCTTTCTGTGTTGTAATGCTATCCTTTGTTTGTTCTATAAGATCGTCAAGGTCTGAAGGCAAATTAAAATCCTCCATCTTCATCCCTATGGCCTCTACATTTGCTTTGATGAAGGTCTCCATTGCTTTGTGCTCTTTTCCTACTTTAATAACATAATGTTGCTTGTCCTTATGCTTCAGAAATGTCAGATTATCAGTTTGACCAATCTTTATAAAATCATTTTCTATATAAGAAAGTTTCCTTTTGTCATTGTCAATTATACCAACAGCAAATGCATCCTTGTAATGACCTTTCTCCATTTCCCTCGATACCTCAGTGCAACTGTGTTTATGGTTTACCTCAGCATCCAACAATGATTTTACAAGTGTTGAATCAATATAACACTCTGGCATAATATCATTATACTTCATCACCAAGTCTATCAATATTAAAGAAAGCGTCAACCCCACATTCAAACATATCCTGCACTTCAGCCTCTGTTGCGGTTTTAACCACAGAGCCATTCTCTGTAGACTGGATATAGAACAACCCAAAATCATACATTTCTCTTTCCAACAAGATGTCGAGAATATACGGACTATGGGTTGAGATAAAGAGCGTATTGCCTGGCTTACACTTGACCTGGTTCAGAAGAGTCTTCATCAATATTTGCTGCGTCGAGGGGAAAAGGTTCTCTTCCGGTTCTTCCAAGAACACTTCACAATGATGGATTCGAGATATATTGCGATATACTCTATATGACCACTCGGTCATGTTAGGGTTTGGTATGTATTCTTGATCTAAAAAACCATTTTGATCCATTTTCCCATAACTTGGATTCTTTATATATGCCTCACCAATGTTCTTACCATAATAATCTATGAGCGAGTCAACCAACTTTTTGTTTTCTAGCTTGTGGTTCACCGAGTTATCTTCCCGCTCACGATACATTTTACTATTGATATTGGCCAAATGCACATATAGCGGTATCAGTGATTGCAAGCCACTTGACACATTCGTGAATGGGAGAATATGACCGTCCTTCATCTTGACAAAGTCGGTATTGCTACTTTCATCATAATGGAAAGCAACTTCAAGATTAAGAATATCCTTATCACCGACAGTTTTTCTGGCATCAGACCAATCTGCCATAAAGTCTTGAATATTATCTGCAACTGATTTCACTTCAAACCAGTTAGGAATGACAGCTACCAAATTTCTTTCCGCTGGAATATAGCTTACCTTGGGGCGCTTGTAATCCCACCTGTCTTGCTTCCATTCATACGAAAAGCCGTGCTTGTTGTCATAAGAGAATTTTATAAAATCCGACTCATACCCGATATATGTTTCCTTATGGACATATCCATTCAAACGGTGGTAGTTTATTAATTCATCTAAGAAAACGCCTTTTTTCTCATAGCGTTTCGCGTTCTGTTCTATTGCTATGCGTTTCTCCACCCATGTACAGAAACAAGACACTTTCAAAACACAACTTTTGCCGATGCTTTGTTCACCAATAACGACGTTGACATCCTTAAGTGAGATATCAGCCTTCGCTATTGGTCCAAGGTCGTGTATTATTATTCTCTTCATATCTGAACCAGAGGGACGGTTCTCCGAACCAGAGGGACGGTTCTCCTGACCCACTTTTATTTATTTTGTTACGCCATTAAACACTTTCTTCACTTCTTCATAGCTTGCTAAGTTGCCGATGTCATACCGTTTGCCGGGCATCTCCCAGGCATAGACGTTGGTCTGGGTGCAAAGCCAGGAGATAAAACTGCCTGGCGCATCAGTACCACAACCTGCATCTATCGCTTGCTGAATCAAACGACTGTCGTGGCGGGTGTAATAATAGAAGGCGGGCATGCACCAATGACTCTTGGGCTGTGCGGGTTTCTCTTCCATCGAGAGGATGCGGTCATCGGCAGCTACCTCTGCTACTCCTGACCTGCGGAGCTTGGTCTCATCTGCTTCGTAATAGCGCATCACGCAGGTAGCATTCTTCTGCTGGGCATAACGGATAAACGCTGCCAAACTGAAATCCAAGAGGTTGTCACCTGCCATCACGAGCAGGTCGTCATCTATCTGCAGTTGTTCGATAGCAAATTGGATGTCCTTGACGGCACCAAGGCGGGTCTCGTTGGAGGATGTGCCATCATCGACAATTGAAAATTGACAATTGAAAATTGACAATTGAGAATTATGATTTCCATAACCTTGGCTACAGTTCGGCACCCCTTGAGCAAGCTTTGAAAATTGAGAATGTTTTTTGGCTGCCCACTCCTCAAAGATGGGGGCAAACTTATGGTTGCTAATCACCACATATTCATCTACCAAGCCAGTCTGCGACATATCATCTATCAGCCAGTCGAGGATGGGCTTGCCTGCCACATCCAACAATGGCTTGGGGAAATTCTCTGTCAAGGGATAAAGCCGGGTAGCATAACCTGCGGCCAGAATCAAACATTTCATAGTATCACACCATCTGCACTTTCACAAACAAACATATCGTATTTTCCTGTCATCTCGGGATAGGATGCCAGGTATTTCTCTCTTACCTGCTGACGGATTGACTCTTCATAGGCGGGATCTATCAGCGCCATGCAACAGCCTTTGAAACCTGCTCCGCTAAAGCGGCCGCCATAGATGCCATCGGTCTCTCTCATAATCTCATAGAGACGTATCTGTTCGGGTGCACCCGACTCCCAGTTATGGATGCTGCTCCACCCTGACTCGAAGGATAGGCGTCCGTAGGTTTCAATGTCGCCTCGCCTCCATGCCTCGGCTCCTTCCTGTACGCGCTCGAACTCGGTGTACCAATGCTCGCAACGCTTCGACCAGGGTGCCGGCAGGCGGTCCTTATATTGTTCATAGACCTCTCGTGGTACATGACGGGCATATGCCTCGTTGAACTTTCCATAGTCTATGCCTGTGAAAGCCTGCAACATATATACGCCTGCTCGCAGTTCATCTACTCGCATATTGTATTTGGAACCTGCCAGGCTATGCTCGAGACCGGAGAAGAAGATGCCTATCTTGTAGGGCTTCATCTGTGGATGTTGTGGTATCAGTTCATAATGGCCATCCTGTGTATCGAGATACAGCAGGTGATTCTTCTTGCTGAGCACTTCACAGCTCTGGTCGAGCTTTCCTACACTGACTTTCACATAATTGAGTTCTCCGTCATAGGCGGTATCAATAATTTCCTGCTGACTTAAATGGATGTCATTCACCTTGCACAGGGCTGTCAGGAAACTGATGATGACTGCGGCACTGGATGACAAGCCGCCGATAGGCATGCTGCCTTCAATGACACCGCACAGTCCGACACTCAGGTTGTGCTTCTTTGCCAAAGCCCAGGTGGCTCCTCTCAAATAGTCGGCCCAGTCGTTCTGCTTCTGTGCCGGTACTGAGGCAATATGCCACTGCGCTCTTTTGGGGAACTGCAGCGATGCCATCTCCACTAC
>OMSH01000112.1 GCA_900313715.1 uncultured Prevotellaceae bacterium | reverse complement strand
TGCAACGGATGACGGTGATATGCAGAGTTGACAACAGCGATCTATGAAATATTGCTAACCCAAAATCTTCATCTTAGACCTCACCAAATCCTTGCATCTTGTTAGCGCCCACAGAGGCAAGATTTGGGTAGAGAGTAAGGGAATATAATGGGACACGCCATTGGCTTCTTCCATAGAGAACATCTTGGCATTAGAAGAAAAGTTATATATCATGAGGCAGTTAATAGAAAGAGTGTCCCAGTTATTGGGACACTCTTTCTATTAACACTTAAGATATAAAATAAGCATATATGCATATTGACACAACCATTGTCCTCTTTTCTGTAATAAGATGATTTTTCTCGTAAAAAGGTCGTTTATTATTTATCTAAAAGCAACGATTATTTTGTTATCTCTCGCAATTAAACTACATTTGCAAGTAAAAATAAAATGCTTGATGATGATCGAGAGAAGGTTATATACCAAGTTTACTCTTCTGTTATTCGTCAGTCTGTTGCTTATTTCCTGCACCAAAGACGAACCAGAAGATGAACAACCGCAGGATGTTACGCGCTGGGAATGTATCCTGTTTGGCTCCTACCCTGCCAACGAAGTGGTAGGCGACAAATTCGATGCGGTGGATGGCTATGCTCTGATTGATGGCGACGTGATTAAGGATACTTCGCTCTATGAACAACTGAAAAACGCCGACTGGACAGACGATGACACGGTAATCGATGGCAAGCGCTACCACAGACTGAACGCCGCTGGTACTGTGAGCTATTCCGACAGTCATGCCCAACACTACCAATGGAAAGGCCCTGAAGATTGGCACTATTTTGCCTACGCTCCCATCAAGTGGCGTATCCTAAAGCAGACAGGCGACAAAGCGCTGCTATTAGCCGACCGCATGCCGGATACCTACCCCTTCAATGACACTTATACCGATACGAGTTGGAGAGATTGCTCCTTGCGCCAATGGCTGAACAGCTACTTCATGAGCCGTGCCTTTACAGAGGCTGAGATTGATGCCATTGAAGTGACTGATGTCGAAAACGATGACAACTATTATTTCGGTACCGATTGTGGTCCTAACACCCAAGACCGTGTGTTTGTCCTCTCTGAAAGCGAGACCTTCTCGTCACAATTAGCTGAGGAATATGGCTTTAGCAACAGTGACAGCGGCAACGACCCTGCCCGTCGATTCCGATCTACGCTCTATGCGAAATGCAGGGGCGCCTGGTGGTCGCCAGTGGAAGGATATCTCGGCATCGCTTTCTGGTTCATGCGCACCATTGGCTATACGAAAGCTAACGTAGTATATGTGGGCGAGACAGGCGACACCTATAACCGTGGTATAGTGGTTACCTGCAATGATGCTGCCGTGTTACCTGCCATCACCCTTAATCTTTCAAAAGCCGACTATGAGCCTGCGGAACCCGTCTATTCTACTGATATACTTAAATAAATCATGGAAAGAAGAAATATATACCCTTGCTTTGTTGGATTGCTCGTACTAAGTACAATGATAACATCGTGTAATAAAGACGAGGAGGGTGGCGGAGAGGCACCAAGTGAGGAGCGTTATACAGGTGACACTTATCAAGACCTGCACAGTCCTTGGGTGAAGGATCCTAACAAGACGACTCACTTTACAAAGTGGGATTGTATTCTGTTTGGTTCCTACCCTGCCAACGAAGTGGTATGCGACAAATTCGATGCTGTGGATGGCTATGCACTGGCTGATGGCGACGTGATAAAGGATGCCTCGCTCTACGAACAACTGGAAAACGCCGATTGGACAGACGATGACACGGTAATTGATGGCAAGCGCTACCACAGGCTGAATGGTCATGGAGCCGTTACTTATTCTACCGACAGGGAAGAACACTACCGATGGAAAGATCCAGAAGAATGGCATTACTTTGTATATGCCCCCATAAAATGGCGCATACTGAAAATCAACGGTACCAAGGCTGTATTGCTGACCGATCGTATGCCCGACACGTGTCCCTTTCACGACAAAGACGAGGATGTGACCTGGAGTGGAAGCGTTCTGCGACAGTGGCTCAACAATACATTCCTCAACCGCGCCTTCTCAGAGACGGAACGTGAAGCTATTGAAATAACCAACGTGGAAAATGCACCTAACTCACACTATCACACTTACTGTGGTCCAGACACCCAGGACTATGTGTTCGTCTTATCAAACAACGAGGTGTTTGCCTCCCCATTGGCTTCAGATTATGGTTTCTATGCCGGAAGTGGCATTGATGACCCAGCTCGTCGTTTCCGTTCAACACTCTACGCTAAATGCCGTGGTGCCTGGTGGTCTTCGGTAGAGGGTTATCAAGGTAACTCTTTCTGGTTTATGCGTACCAACGGCTATACACCCAGCAGCATCACTTATGTCTGCGACTTTGGGTATCTGTATAATCAGGGGACGGCTGTCACATGTGATGATGCAGCCGTAGCACCTGCCATCACCGTCGATCTGACAAAAGCCAGTTATCAGACAGCCTCTTCCGTGGTGTCCACTGACGTGAATCAATAATACTATTATAGTTACTTACGGCATTCTGGAAGCAATCTCGCAATTAAACGAAGGCATTACCAGCCTAATTGACTAAGACCTGCATCTTTGTACCATGAAGTGGCACGGTAGGCTATATCCATGTCATCAGATATATCGTTGGTTTTGGGGATGTAATGGGTTAGACCATGAGCTGTTTCCATAGAGAACCAACGACTGGCGCTGGAGTAGTATTTGGGGGTGGTATGCCATACTACAAGGGCGTGCTGATATACATTTGACCACATAGCGTAAACATTCTCTTTCATCAATGCTTTCATAAGATCTACCATGTCGAAATTATAATGTCTATCTACGAAGTTACGACGGTCGTATGGGAAAACAGCCTCACGCAGGAGTACATTATCAACGTCAGTTACACCTTTTAAACCATCAGCTGTGGCCTTGGCTAAGGCATCAAGTACTCCGCAATCCACCACACCGATAGTAACACCACCATGCCAACTGTCGTTACTAGGGATGCTATTGTTGTCGCCCTCATAGCGTTGGTTGTAATAGTCGAAGAATGCATGTCCCATTGCTTCTGGCACGTTGTCATCGGCCAGCATGACAGCCAACATGGTGTCATAAGGTGCCCCAGGGCCTGGAGTTTCTGTAGGCGAGGCAATGATATACTTGGTACAGTTGCGCAACTCATATGCTACCTCTATGGAAAGCATATAGCAAGCATCGAACATTACAAAATCGAATTTCTTTCCCAATGACGATAAGGCTTCTGCCAATCCAGAGATGGTCGTCTTGCCACGTGCACCTCCCTTTAGTGTCCCATTCTGCTGAT
Organism: uncultured Prevotellaceae bacterium; assembly: GCA_900313715.1. GTDB lineage: Bacteria > Bacteroidota > Bacteroidia > Bacteroidales > Bacteroidaceae > Bacteroides. The sequence goes on along the minus strand of OMSH01000112.1, from coordinate 2,473 downwards.
CAATGCCGATATATTGCCAACCGTCTCCATGTGACCAATAGACAAACCCATAGCTATTGGCTGGATAGTGGGTTGTGGCAAAGGCAATGACCTCCTTTATCACCGCTGGATCTGTAGATAACACATCATCATCAAACTTTTTCACCTCTTCAAGTATCGCTTTGCCATCTGAAGATTTCTCCAGTCGCCAAATTGTGGGCAGGAAGTTTTCATCGCTTTTATCGGCAAATACCAACACATTGTTGGTGGTTAAAAGAGAGACATCTAACTTTGCTGCCCCCGCCAGCATTTCAGCAAAGTCACCAGACTCTCCATTGGGCTTCAGCAAGAAACTTAAGGAGTTGTCGCCCGCCATATAAAGGATGAGCGTGCGAGGAGTCTTATTGAGCGGTGAGGGGGCAGGTGTGGATATCTGAACAAGTTCAGATGCAGGTGCGGATGCAGGAGCAGGTGTGTTAGACGGTTCAGTGTTGGCAGACGATCCTCTTTCTCCGCATGCACAACATACAAAGAACGAAAACAGCAGACATATAATATGTAAGCACCGAGACTTCATGATTCACCAACCCAACTGACTCAATCCAGCATCTTTATACCAGGCAGTTTTTTGATAGTCGGCATCTGTAATAGCAGTTGATCCACCTGATGGTATGTAATGAGAGACGCCATGAGTGCCCTCCATCGAGAACATGCCGATCAAGGAAGAATAATTCTTAGGAGTAGTTTTCCAATAAGGCAATGCATCATTAAAAGCTTTCATCCACTCTTCAACCCCTGTAGGTTTCAACACTTTCTCCATCAGCTGTACCATATCGTAGTAGCCCACATGAGAATTAGGGCGCTTATCGTAGTCAAAAACTTCATTGAGCAAAGAATTAAGATTGGAAGATGTTGACAAATTGGCCTTGGTCACATCAGCCAGCTTGGCCAACTTTGTACAATCAAGTACCCCCAAAGACACACCGCCCGTCCAATTAGAATTAGTGGTTCTAACATTAGGATTATACTTATCATTGTAATACTTAAAATATGCCTCCGCCATCTTTATTGCAGCTTGCGATGAGGAGAACATCATAGGCACGACGTCAGAATAAGGAGCACCAGGTCCTGGCGTTTCTGTCGGAGATGAAATGATATAATCTGCACAATCTCTCAATTCATATGATGACTCAAGAGACAACATGAAACAAGCATCAAACAATATAAAATCAAATTTCTTAGGAGCTTGCTTCAAGGCATCTGCCAATTCGTTAATCTCAGACTTAAAGTTGTCTGATCTGTTATTCTTGTCAAACCCCATCCAACGAAATGGAGTAAGAGAACGGATGGCCATAATCTTAGACTTAGCAGGCAACCATCCCTCTCCATGCGACCAATACACAAAACCATAACTCTTGGCAGGAAATTCGTCAAAAGCCATGTCCATTACCTCCTTCAAAACGGAAGGATTGGTAAAGGTAATTTCATGGGAATATTCATAAATGAGTTCCTCTTCAGTTGTAATCACTAATTCTTTCTTACTGGGATCTGCTTTAGAGGGTTCCACTTTACCTTTCTTAATAAGCCGGTATAGCTTAGGACGCAAAGACTCAGAGTACTGGTCATAGAAAACCAATAGGTTATTATGGCTATACAGGTTAGCATCCATTGTCTTAATGGCTTCCTTCATTTCATCCAAATCAGCAGCAGGCAACCCCTTCGTATCCAATTCATTGTCACCCCCAATATATATCAGCACCGTACGTTCAGCAACGGAACCATGGGGTGGTGGATCTGGTACTACATGCGGATCTGGACCAGGATCTGGATCAGGGTCATTATCCTTGCTGCATGAGACCAATACCGTCATGCAAAAAAAGAACCAGAGATAAAAGTGCAAGTTTTTGATAAGCATTTGTGTTTAAAAGTTTAGTTCTTCTGGTTTAACGAATTTAAATTCACTCTCTTTAATCTCTATCAGCTTGATATTGTCTTTAGAGAAACGATTCTTCACCTTTACCAACTCTTTTTCGAGTTTAGCCTTCTTCGCATTGAACAAAATAATGCAAGTATAGTCCTGTTTGCCCTGATCGACTAAATAATCGCGCAACTGGAAAGAATAACCAGAACGGCGATGGAGGTATCTTTTTCGATCGAGCTCAGCGTCATTCAGCACCTGCATTTCCGTATAATATGCAATAGAGTCGTTGAAAGACGTCGCTACACCAACGGCATATAAAGCCTTCGTAGACTTAGCAGTTTTAGGTTCCTTGGCTAAAGTCTGTTCAACGCCAAAGAACAATAATATTACAATAATAAATCTAATTACCCTCATAACTATCAATGGTATGTATATAATACATGGCGAAGATACGAAAAAAAACTGGTATTCCTACACAGGGACACCAGTTTTTAATCTTTTTTGGAATTGATATGGCTATTTATCCCAAATAAGCCTTGAGCAACTTACTACGATTACTTTGTCTTAATCTTC
>OMSH01000111.1 GCA_900313715.1 uncultured Prevotellaceae bacterium | reverse complement strand
ACATCCGGGCCTCTTCAACAAGAAGGGTCACATCGGCTTCCTCGGTCACGGATCTCCTGTTCAGTTCCGCAATATCCGCATCAAGGAGCTCAAGGACTAAGAGCTCCAATTGACTAATTGTTCAAATAGTATACTACTTCAAGGCTGCATCAAGATGTAAATCTTGGTGCAGTCGCTTTTTAAATTGCCTTTACATGCATGTATTAATACTAATTCAAATATTAGTACAGCCAAGAAGATAAAAGATTATTCGATAGATGAAAATAACTGAGAAGTTGCCTGATGGCAGTTACATAACTTATGAAAAAATGTCCGAGTATATGAGTGGTTGTTTCTACAAGTAATTTGGATGCTCTGTATGTCTAATTGTTCTGTTAATTATAATAGTCAAGGCAGTTAAAAACATCTCTTACTTGCTAGCCGAATAACTATTTGGTTAATGTATCGTTAACCGAAGACTTTTGCCTCATTACCCTATAGTTAAGGCTTGCTATCCCTATGACTAAAGCTTACTATCCCAAAAGGCAAGGCTTTCCACTACCTCCCGCAATATCTACTATCACCCATCGCAGTATCTGTTATACCCCCATAGGAGATACTGCAATGACTCATCACAAGCCTTCCAACTACACATAGCAGATACTGCGACAACCCATAGAAATGCCTCTTTTAAAACAAGCAGGAAAAGAGGCATTGGAATAACGAAATTTGGTACTTTTTATACCAAGTTTTTTATCCGTTATTTTCTTCAGTTGGCACCGTTGGCTCCGACGGAAGTATAGAGGCTTGATCAGCATCAACAAAAAGGGTATTATCCATTTCGGCAATGGATTTCTTTTTCTTGTTTTCCTTGGCACCTGCCTTCAACAAGCTCTTGGCAGCAGTGATGATGCTTTGTCCACCCTCGGCAGTAGTAATTTTTAATCGATTGATCTTCTTTACAACATCGTTGATGCTGACCTCTACATCACTGAAACGAGTGCCAAAGTCTTGCACACGCTCAATCACTAAGTTGGCAGCATCTATCATGGCTTGCTGGTTCTCAAGCTGGCGTACTTGCGTCCACATCATTTCCAAAACACGAAGGTTCATATACATGGTTTGTGGACCAAGTATAAGCACTCCCTCGTCATATGCTTCGCGCCATAGGGTGGAATCATTGAGCAACGCCAAATTGAGTGCTCCTTCAATGGGTACATACATAATGGCAAAGTTCAGACGATTGAAACCTTCGGGAAGGTATTTGTTGTAATCTTTGCGCGCTAAACGCTTTACCTGTGCGCGAACACTATCGATATGTGCCTTGAGATAACCGCTCTTCTCGGGGGTACCTTCTTCTGCATTCATATAGCGCTCGTAGTCGGTGAGTGACATCTTGGAATCAACCACCACATGACGGTTGTTGGGGAAATGCAGGATGAAATCTGGTATCAGTCCCTTGCCATCGTCACCCTTGGCACTTTTACCAAACTGGTCGCGCAAGGTTTCTTGGGTATCAAACTGCTCACCTTCTTTCAATCCTAAGTCTTCAAGAAGCTGTTTAAGTTTTAACTCGCCAAAATTACCTTGTATCTTTACTTCACCTGTAAGGGCGCGAGTCAGCCTGTCGGCAGTTTCACCTATGGCTGCACTTTTCTGCATATTTATCTTGATGCTCTCATCCAAACGTGTCAAGGCTTCAGCCTGCTGCTCCTTGTTCCTCAGGAAAGCCTCTTGCATGTCCCTCAAGCTTTTCTGTAGTGGGTCGATGATTTTTGATACTTGCTCTTTGTTCTTATCGCCTAACTCTTCCTCGCGCTGCTTCAGTACTTTCTCTGAAGTAGTCTGCATCTGTTCCTTGATAAGATTCAACTGCGACTCAATCTGCTGAGCGTTCAATTCTTTTAGTGCAACTACCTGGTTGTTGTATGCCTCTTTGGTTTGGTTGAGTTGTAACTCATAAAATGATTTCAATTGCTCAATCTGTCTCTCGTGCATCTCTTTCTGACTTCTCAACTGCTGAGAGGCGTTTTCAAACTTCTCTTTAGCCACATCACGCTCTGCCTTTAAGTCGGATATAATGTTGTGCTTCTCGGCCACCGAACTTTCAAGTTTGCCAATAGTCTCGACAAAACCCTTCTTGCCTCGGCTACCCATAAAATACCCAAGCACGGCCATTAAAATAACACCTAAAATAGCTACTATCAGATATATCTCCATAACTACTATTATTTACTTCGTTCAGTTTTCCCAAAAATCAAACGATCCTCTGTCATTCTGATCATGTATTGCTGAATAATAGCCTTAAGGGTTCGTTCCATTTCAGCCTCAACGTCACCGAGTTGCCCCTTGAGGTTGTTGCGCATGAACCAGTCGGTGCGATAGTTATAGATGGCTTTCACTTCTCCTTCATCGGTCATCTGCATCACATAATCTCCCTTGACATACTGGTACATGCCGTTATTGTTGTTGATGGCCCAGGTGTCGGCATCAGGGGTGGTCAGCAGGTCGGTGCCAAAGGCAATATAGGGGTCGCTGTATCCTAAGCTGCTCAGTACGGTAGGCATGATGTCTATCTGCTGGGCAATGCAGTGACGGCGCTCAGCAGGCAATTTCCCTGAAGGGTCGAAGAAGAAGATGCAACCACCATACAGGCCTAAGTCGGTCTGGTATTCAGGCCGTGAACTCAGGTTGGTATGGTCGGATGTGAACACAAACAAAGTATTCTCGTACCAAGGCTGTTGCTTGGCCGTATTGAAGAACTTTCGCAGGGCATTATCGACATAGCGGATGCATTTGTGCATGGGGTTGTCATCGCCTGGCTCGTCAGGATAGATTTCACGATAGCGCTCAGGCACCACATAAGGATGATGCGAACTGGCCGAGAACAGTGAAGTGACAAATGGTTGCTGCATCGCCGACATCTTTAGGGCAAAGAACTGCAGGAACTCTTCGTCCCAGATGGCCCAAGAGCCATCGAAAGCTGCATCACCGTCAAAACGCTGGTCTTGGTTAAACTCCGTACGTCCGAAATAATCATGATAACCTGTGGCCCTTGCAAAGGCCTCAAAGCCCATCGAACCATTCTCTGCTCCATGGAAGAATGCCGAATAATAGCCTTTTTTACCCAATTCACCGGCAATACCGCTGACCTCGTTCACAGAGGCTGGTGTCAGCACATAGGGTTCGATGAAATGGGGAATACTTGACAAAATGGAGGGCATTCCGTCAATGCTCTTGCGGCCGTTGGCAAAGGTATAGTCGAACGTGAGCGAATGTTGCAACAGCGAATCTACAAAGGGGGTATAGCTCTTGTATGCTGGGTCGCCCCAGATATCGTTATAGGCACCTATATACTCACGACCGAAACTCTCGAGGATAAGCACTACCACATTCTTCTTTTGCAGTACCAACGAATCGTCGGGCACAATGATGGGCTCGTAAATCTTACTAAGTTCCTCACGAGAATAGTATTTGGGATCCTTATACACATTCTTGCCGATGGTACGAATCATCGAGAAGGGAGTGTTCAGCACGATGGCCGCTTCAGTAGGGCGGTTTACATACTGGTTGGCATTGCTGATGGTGATAGGGCGTACGGCTCTGGTCAGACCGCCACGTATGCCAACCACAGCTAAGGGGATAAATGCCACGAAACAAACCAGATGAAGGAGGTAGTACTTAGCATACTGAGGGATAGCGGTGAGCCTGAGTTGACCTGTGGGCTTGACATAGAGATAATACATGGCTACAATGATGCCGATACCAATGAGTACCAAGTACCAGTGGTTCAACAGTTCCGTACCGAATATGCCGCCCAGGTTGTCATCATGACTGAACTCCTGAAACACCGTTGTCGTGGTACGGCGACCTGTGTATTTGAAATAGACGGCATCGGCCAGGTTGACCACCACCGCCAAGCTGTTGAAGACCATGAACACCCATTTGGCTACCGATTGCCAACTGTCTCGTTCCTTAAGGTGAAAAGGCAGGAGCATAAGAACGGCATAGAGCAGGTTGGTGTAGATGATGCCGGCATTGTCGAAAATCCAACTGCCATGAATCAACTTGGGAATGGACAAGGCTGCGAAGCCTTCGGAAAAGGTACTCCAGTTCTCGCAAACATACACCACCCGGCATACGGCATAGACAATATATACCAGGATGATGTTGAGCACGAAGGCTACCACACTGGATATCACGGTTCGTTTAATGGTCAGTCCTTTCATTATTTAAATCTCTTTCTTTCGTATAATCGTCAGGCCGTCACGCAAGGGCAATATTACCTTCTCCACCCTATCGTCTTTTGCCACAAAATCATTGAAATGCAGGATGCCCTGCGTCTGAAGGTCGCTCTCGCGTACATGTTCATCGGTAACATGACCACCCCATAAGGTATT
>OMSH01000287.1 GCA_900313715.1 uncultured Prevotellaceae bacterium | reverse complement strand
GGTGACGCCCTGGTTCAGATGGGCCAGAAGGACCTGCTTATAGAGTGCCAGGGTAACTGGGGAAATATCCTTACAGGACACCGCGCCGCAGCGCCCCGATACATTGAGGCCCGTCTATCCAAGTTCGCTCTTGAAACGCTTTTCAATCCCAAGACCACAGAATGGCAGTTTTCTTACGATGGCCGTAACGAGGAACCTGTGAACCTGCCAGTTAAGTTTCCACTGCTGCTGGCGCAAGGTGTGGAAGGTATTGCTGTAGGTTTGTCATCCAAGATATTACCACACAATTTCAATGAGATATGCGATGCTGCAGTGAGCTACCTACATGGTGAGGACTTCAAACTCTACCCTGATTTCCAAACGGGTGGTGCTATAGAGGTATCTAAATACAATGATGGTGAACGTGGTGGTAGTGTGCGTGTTCGTGCCAAGATTGAGAAAGTGGATAACCACACATTGGCAATCCGCGAACTCCCGTTTGGCCGTACGGTAGCAAATGTATGCGACTCAATCGTAAAAGCTAACGACAAAGGTAAGATCAAGGTAAAACAAGTGGAAGACCTCACTTCTGCCAATGTGGAGATATTGGTACACTTGCAGAGTGGGGTATCTTCAGACAAAACCATCGATGCCCTATATGCTTTTACTGATTGCGAAATCAACATATCACCCAATTGCTGTGTCATCGACGAGCGTAAACCTCAATTCCTCACTGTTAGCGATGTGCTGCGACGCTCGGTAGACAACACCAAGGAGTTGCTGAAAAGGGAATTGGAAATCAAGAAAGGCGAGATACTGGAGCAGCTTCACTTTGCCTCATTGGAGAAAATATTCATCGAGGAGCGCATCTACAAAGACAAGAAATTTGAAGAGGCTGCGAGCATCGATGCTGCATGCGAACATATTGACGATCGCCTCACTCCTTTCTATCCATACATGGTACGTGAAGTAACCAAGGAGGATATTTTGAAACTCTTGGAGATCAAGATGGGACGCATCCTAAAGTTCAACTCCGACAAGGCGGAAGAGGCCATCCTGAAGATGAAGGCTGATATTGAGGAAATCGATAAGTTATTGGCCGACTTGATAGAATATACAGCTAACTGGTTCCGCAAATTGAAGAAAAAATATGGTGCACAATTCCCTCGCCGTACAGAGGTGCGCAACTTCGACGTCATCGACTCTGCACGTGTCATTGAGGCTACAGAGAAGTTGTATGTTAACCGTGAAGAAGGTTTCGTTGGCTATGGCTCTCAAATGAAGAAGGACGAGTTTGTGTGCAACTGCTCTAACCTCGACGATGTAATTGTGTTCTTCCGTGATGGTCGCTATGTAGTGACCTCGGTAGCCGACAAGAAATTCATCGGTAAGGACATCTACTACATTGCGCTTTTCAACAAGAACGACAAACGCACCATCTACAACGTGGTATATCGCGATGGCAAGGATGGTTGGAACTATATCAAACGCTTTGCCGTGACGGCGGTTGTACACGATCGTGAATACACCATCACCCAAGGCAAAGAGGGCTCACGCATGCTGTATTTCACTGCCAATCCTAATGGTGAGGCTGAAATCATCAAAGTAACGCTAAAGCCTAACCCACGCCTGAAGAACCTAACTCTTGACCAGGATTTCAGCAACATTCTCATCAAAGGACGCCAGGCTATGGGCAACATCCTGACCAAATTCCCTATACACCGCATCACGCTCAAGGCACATGGTGGTTCAACGCTAGGAGGCCGAGAAGTGTGGTTCGATGAAGATGTGATACGCCTCAACTACGACGGTCATGGCAAGCATCTGGGAGAATTCCAGAATGATGATTTAATTCTTGTGGTACTTGAGAACGGAGATTTCTATACTACCGACTTCGACACCAACAACCATTATGACGATAATATCCGAGTGATTGAGAAGTTTGACCCGCATAAGGTATGGACGGCTGTGCTTTATGATGAGTCACAGAAGGGCTATCCATATGTAAAACGTTTCTTCTTTGAGGCTACCAACCGCAAGCAGAACTACTTGGGCGACAATCCAGAGAATCGTCTGTTATTGCTCACCGACCAGTATTACGCTCGTTTCGAGGTGACGATGGGTGGTGACGATTCCTTCCGTGGGAAGATAGAGGTGGATGCCGACGAGTTTATTGCCATCAAGGGCTACAAGGCAAAGGGCAAACGACTCACTACTTATACCATCAAGAAAGTCAAGGAACTGGAACCTACTCGCTTCCCAGAGCCTCCTGCAGAACCAGCTCCAACTGATGAGCCAATTGAGGTAGAAGACCCTGATAATGGCAAGAGTAACGGTGATATCTTAGATGAGTTGACGGGACAAATGAAACTATTCGACAATTAATCTTCACTCCCAAAAAGTGACCTTTAAACATTAAGAATTGAAGATTGGGAAATATATATTGACCATTGCTTTTTTGCTGTTGGTTGTAACGGCAAAAGCACAAGAGAGCCAAGGGCCTATTTACACTCGCGCTACCTCCTACGGGGTGGGCTTCACGTCACTGCAGGATACCTACCTTTCCCCAGAGACCTACAAGGGTTGGGAAGCTCGTTTCTCTCGCGAAACACTGCACCAGACAAAACTGATGCAGGGTAAGATATGGCAGCAGACCTACTTCCAGGGCAACTTCGGATATACCGACAATCGTGCTGAGAACAATAAGACAGCTACGGCATTGGCCAATTGGAATTATGGCTGGTATTACCGTCAAGCGTTGACGCATAACTTCGATGTACTAATGGGTGGTGTTGCCGATCTTAACGGTGGCTTCACCTACAACATGCGCAACGGCAATAACCCTGTATCGCTCAGGGCTCATGCCTCTATCGATGCTTCCGTCATGGCCTTATGGAACTTACAAGTCAAGAACCGTCCACTTACCCTGCGCTATCAAGCTAACTTACCCTTGTTAGGAATGATGTTCATGCCGCACTATGGGCAGTCGTACTATGAGATCTTCTCTGTTGGTGAGCGTGGTGGCACATTGAAAGTCACTACCCCATTCAGCAGTCCTTCGCTCCGTCAAATGTTCTCTGCCGACTACCCCATTGGCAAGGTCACCATCCGCTTCACTTATGTATGGGATGCGCAGCAAGCGCACATCAATCAGATTAAGTCACATATCTACAGCCACATCTTCATGATTGGCGTAGTCAAACGATTCCAAAAACTATGAAACGGATGTGGTTGCTGATATTATCACTGATGCTACTCACCTCATGTGTGCGCGAGGAAAACCATGAGAACTCTCCGATGGGTAATTTCGAGGCGTTATGGACTATCATCGACGAACACTATTGTTTCCTCGACTACAAACAAGTGGATTGGCATGCCGTAAAAAGGCAGTATCAGCCATATGTCACCGATGACCTGAACAACGACAAGCTGTTCCAAATATTGGGCAATATGTTGGCAGAACTGAAAGACGGTCATGTAAACCTATATGCCTACCATAACACTGC
>OMSH01000175.1 GCA_900313715.1 uncultured Prevotellaceae bacterium | reverse complement strand
TTGCTTAAAAACTTGGTGGATAAGAAAAAAAGTAGTTACTTTGCAGCCTGTTTGGTGAAACCATCAAAATTTGCTAATTAAAAAGATAAGATAAAATGTCAAAGATTTGTCAAATTACGGGAAAGAAAGCCATGATTGGCAACAATGTTTCACACTCAAAGAGAAGAACTAAGAGAACATTTGATGTGAACTTGTTTACAAAAAAGTTCTACTATGTAGAGCAGGACTGCTGGATAAGCCTGAAGCTGAGCGCTAATGGTTTGAGAACAATCAACAAGATGGGTCTGGATGCTGCTTTGAAGCAGGCTGTCGAGAAGGGCTATTGCGATTGGAAGGATATTAAAGTGATTGGTTAACATTTAAAGGAGAAAAGAAGTTATGGCAAAGAAATCTAAAGGCGATAGAGTGCAGGTTATCCTTGAATGCACTGAGATGAAGGACAGCGGTCTGCCCGGTACTTCTCGCTACATCACTACTAAGAATAAGAAGAATACTCCTGAGAGACTGGAACTGAAAAAGTACAATCCTATCCTCAAGAGAATGACAGTTCATAAGGAAATTAAATAATAATAGTTTACTACTATGGCAAAGAAAACAGTCGCTACATTGCAGACAGGCTCAAAAGAGGGTCGTGCATATGCTAAGGTTATCAAGATGGTGAAGTCACCTAAGACTGGTGCCTATATCTTTGATGAGCAAATGGTACAGAATGAGAAGGTACAGGATTTCTTTAAGAAATAATCGCTGAACTTCTTTCTACAAATAATAATATAAAGCTTCCTTTCAGTAAGGAGGCTTTTTTATTGTTTATATCCTGAGATTTATATACCTTTGCATCATCATAAATTAACACAGTATGGGATTTTTCGGTTTTTTTTCCAAAGAGAAGAAAGAAACATTAGACAAGGGCTTGCAGAAAACAAAAGAGAGCGTATTTGGTAAGTTGGCGCGCGCTGTAGCAGGCAAATCCAAGGTTGACGACGAAGTGCTCGATAACCTGGAAGAAGTGCTCATAACTTCTGATGTGGGTGTTGAAACCACGCTGAAAATCATTGAGCGCATAGAACAGCGTGTGGCACAGGACAAATACATGAATACCTCCGAACTGAATAGTATTCTCAGGGCTGAAATATCTGCGTTGCTGATAGAGAATAACACTAACGATGTGGATGACTTTGAAGCTCCCTTGAAAAGCAAACCATATGTTATCATGGTGGTCGGTGTTAATGGTGTAGGCAAAACAACAACCATTGGAAAGATAGCTTATCAGTTCAAGAAGGCTGGCAAGAAAGTTTATCTTGGAGCGGCAGATACTTTCAGGGCTGCTGCTATCGAACAGTTGCAAATCTGGGGTGAACGTGTGGGAGTGCCTGTCGTTAAACAACAGATGGGTTCCGATCCTGCCTCTGTGGCGTACGACACCCTGAGTTCTGCTGTTTCCAATGATGCAGATGTGGTGATTATTGATACAGCTGGCCGACTGCATAATAAGATAGGCTTGATGAATGAGCTTACCAAAATTAAAAATGTCATGAAAAAGGTGGTGCCTGATGCCCCACAAGAAGTGTTGTTGGTACTTGATGGCTCTACAGGACAAAACGCTTTTGAACAGGCTAAGCAATTTACCAAAGCTACGGAGGTGACTGCAATGGCTGTGACAAAACTGGATGGTACTGCCAAAGGAGGTGTGGTCATTGGCATTTCTGACCAGTTTAAGATTCCTGTAAAATATATCGGATTAGGCGAGGGAATGGAAGACCTGCAGGTTTTCCGAAGAGATGAGTTCGTTGACTCCCTGTTTGGAAGCAAAGAATGAGAAATAAAGACATTGATATTATTACATTAGGCTGTTCAAAGAATTTAGTGGATTCAGAGAGGCTGATGGGAATGCTCAAAGCAGCAGGATTTAACCCCAAGCATGACCCAACGACTCCTAAAGCCAAGATTGCTGTTATCAACACCTGTGGCTTTATAGGAGATGCAAAAGAGGAATCTGTCAATATGATTCTTGATTTTGTTCAGGCCAAACAGGACGGAAAACTCTCGAAACTATATGTGATGGGCTGCTTGTCGCAAAGATATAGAGACGAACTTCAACAAGAGATTCCTGAAGTTGACAAGTTTTATGGTAAGTTCGACTGGATGGGTTTACTGCAGGATTTAGGAAGTTCTGAACGAAAGGAACTTTATGGCGAACGTTTACTTACTACCCCTAAGCACTATGCTTATCTCAAAATTTCAGAGGGGTGTGACAGACATTGTTCCTATTGCGCCATCCCAATTATTACAGGTACACATCATTCACGTCCTATGGAAGATATCTTGTCCGAAGTGGGAAATCTTGTAGCTCAAGGTGTTAAAGAATTTCAAATCATTGCTCAAGAACTTACTTATTATGGCATAGACCTCTACAATAAGCAAATGATAGCCGAGTTGATCGATAAGATAGCTCAAGTGCCAGGGGTTGAGTGGATAAGGCTTCACTATGCCTATCCTTCACATTTCCCCTTTGAACTACTGACCGTGATGCGCAATCACCCTAATGTTTGCCGTTATCTTGATATCGCTTTGCAGCACATCAGCGACCATATGTTGGATTTGATGCATCGTCATGTTACTAAAGCAGAAACCTATCAGTTGGTTGAAACCATGCGCAAAGAGGTGCCAGGTATCCATATTCGCACTACACTGATGGTGGGGCATCCTGGCGAAACAGAAGAAGACTTTGAAGAACTCAAGCAATTCGTACGTGATATGAAATTCGATAGAATGGGGGCTTTTGCCTATTCAGAGGAAGAAGGTACATATGCAGCTACCCATTACGAGGATAATATCACTCAAGAAGTGAAGCAACAACGCCTTGATGAACTGATGGCCATTCAGCAAGAAATATCTGCTGAGAAGAACCAATCTAAGGTGGGGCAGGTGCTGAAAGTGATTATTGATCGGGAAGAAAACGACTATTTTGTAGGTCGCACTGAATTTGACTCTCCAGAAGTGGATCCTGAGGTGCTGATAGTAAAGACAAAACCACTCCAAAAAGGCAAATTCTATCAAGTAAAGATTACTTCTGCCGAAGATTATGACCTTTTTGGGCAAATTCTGTGATTTTTTCGCCAAAACATTTTCAATTTTTCGAAGAAATCAGTAATTTCACGCACAAAATAACGATAATTTCTTTATTACTGTGTACCGTGAACAACAAAGATTTTATTGCTGAATTGGCACGTAGAAGTGAGAACTCATCCAGAGATGTAGCTGATATGATTTTCACTTTGACGCAAATAATGACTGAGAAATGGCAGAACAATGACAGTATTGCCATTCAAAATTTTGGCTCTTTTGTGATTAAGAAGAAGTCTGAACGTATATCTGTCAATCCTGTTTCCAAGCAACGTCTGCTGGTACCCCCAAAAATCGTGCTTACTTTCCGACCAAGCAATATGTTGAAAGATAAATTCAAATAAATACGATGAACGAAAAACTTAACATACAAAATCTTACTGACGAATTGGCTGAAAACTACAACATCAATAGGAAAGATGCTGAGGTTTTTATAAAAGAATTTTTCTCTGTAATAGAAGAGGGGCTTGAAAAAGACAAATATGTTAAGATAAAAGGATTTGGCACCTTCAAGCTGATAGAAGTGGATAGTCGTGAGAGCGTCAATGTCAATACTGGAGAACGCTTTGAAATACAAGGTCATTCAAAAGTAACTTTCACACCTGACAGCAATATTAAAGAGGCGGTTAACAAACCTTTCTCTCCTTTCCAAACGGTGGTTTTAGCTGAAGGTGTGAATGTCGATGCTCCAGAGGAAAACCTGATAGATGCCCTTTCTGACGATATTCCTGATGAAGAATCAGTTGCTGAAGAATCAGTTGCTGAAGAGCCTAACCCTGTAATTGAAGAAACTGTTGCTGAAGAGCCTACCCCAGTAATTGAAGAATCAGTTGCTGAAGAACGTACCCCAGTGGTTGAAGAATCAGTTGCTGAAGAGCCTACCCCAGTAATAGAAGAATCAGTTGCTGAAGAACGTACCCCAGTGGTTGAAGAATCTGTTGTTGAAGAACAACCGGCAAAAGTGGAGATTTTGCCTATCTTTGATGACGAAGCCATTAAAACGAAAGACCAGCCAGTGAGTCATCAACAAGAAGTGATGGCCTTGAAATTATCAGAAGAAAAACGTAAGGAGATATCCAAGAAGGCTGATCATTCGTCAACACCATATCTGATGTTTTTGGCTGTACTTACCATAATGGTCTGCTTGGGCGTCGTGGCCTATATCTATTATCCTGATTTGGTGGAAGATGATGTGCCAATCACACCCCGTCCTTCATATATCAACACCCAGAAACAAGAAGCAGAAAGCACTGTTGTTGCTCCTGTTGATGCAACAGAAATAACAACTGCCTCTGATTCTATAGCAGCTGCAGCAGAAGTTCAGGCGCAACCCGAGGTGCTTCCCAAGAAAGAGGTAACTGCACCAGTTGCCGTTAGGGAAGAGTCTGTCCCAAAGACGGCAACTCAATCTGCCATCCCTGTTGCTACACAGTCCCAGACAACAAACAAGACTGTGGTTAATCAAACTTCTCAAACGACTAAACCAACTGTTACTATCAAGGTTGGTAACACTGAATATATCGTAGATGGCGAGATTACGACGCATGTGTTGGAAAAGGGAGAAACCCTCTTTGCGCTTTCCAGAAAATACTATGGAAAAAATGCGATGTACATATGTATCATCGAATACAATAAAGACGTAATCAAGAATCCCGACAATGTGCCATCGGGCACCCGACTCAGGATTCCAAAATTAGTGAAGAAGTAGCTTTCATAGGCTACTTCTTTTTTATGAAATGATAAACAGTATAAAAGAAGATTAAACTGAACATTTTATTAGTTTTTTTAATATAAAATAATTGGTAGGCTGACACGAATGAAGTATTTTTGAGGCCAAATTAAAACAAACGAGTAATTTTTGATAAAAAACTATGGCAGATTCAATTAATATCCGCGAACTAAACGAGCGGATTGAGAGCAAAAGCGCTTTTATTACGCTTCTTACTACTGGCATGAACCAGACAATAGTAGGACAGAAACACCTGATAGAATCCCTGTTGATTGGCTTACTTTCTGATGGTCACGTCCTGTTGGAGGGCGTTCCTGGTTTAGCCAAGACTTTGGCTATCAAGACGCTGGCATCGTTGATTGATGCGAAATACAGTCGCATACAATTCACGCCCGACTTGCTTCCTGCCGATGTTATCGGTACAATGGTATATAGTCAAAAGGAAGAAGCTTTCCAGGTGAAGCAAGGTCCCGTATTTGCCAACTTTGTACTGGCCGATGAAATAAACCGTGCTCCAGCTAAAGTGCAGAGTGCTTTGTTGGAAGCTATGCAAGAACGTCAGGTCACCATTGGCAGCGAGACGTTTAAATTACCCAAGCCTTTCTTGGTACTGGCTACCCAGAACCCTATCGAGCAGGAGGGGACTTACCAATTGCCCGAGGCACAGGTGGATCGTTTCATGCTGAAGGTAGTCATTGACTATCCAAAGCTCGATGAAGAGAAATTGATTATTCGTCAGAATATCAACGGCAACAAAACAGACATTCAACCTGTGCTTTCAGCTGATGAAATCATCGAAGCCCGCAAGTTGGTTCGTGAAGTATATATTGACGAGAAGATTGAACAATATATCCTCGACATCGTGTTTGCTTCACGTTATCCCGAACAGTATGGTCTGGATAAACTCAAGGGTATGATTAACTTTGGTGGTTCGCCACGTGCTTCCATCAATTTGGCGCTGGCGGCTCGTAGCTATGCATTCATCAAGCATCGCGGTTACCTTATACCAGAAGATGTGCGTGCTGTGGCTCACGACGTAATGCGTCACCGCATTGGTCTTTCATACGAGGCAGAAGCAAGCAACCTCACTGCAGATGAAATTGTGAGCATGATTTTGGATGAAGTGAAAGTACCTTGATAACAAGCTTTTCAAGCTTATGGAAACTACCGAGTTATTAAAACGTGTCCGTCGTATTGAGATCAAGACCCGTGGATTATCCAACAATATTTTTGCTGGCGAATACCATTCCGCTTTTAAGGGTAGGGGTATGGCTTTCTCTGAGGTGCGTGAGTATCAGTATGGTGACGACATCCGCGACATTGACTGGAACGTGACTGCACGCTTTCACAAACCTTACGTGAAGGTATTTGAGGAGGAACGTGAGTTAACGGTAATGTTGCTGGTGGATGTTTCCGGAAGTCTGGATTTCGGTACAATTAAGCAGATGAAGCGTGATATGGTGACGGAAATTGCTGCTACCTTAGCGTTTTCAGCCATGCAGAACAATGACAAGATTGGTGTCATTTTCTTCTCCGACAAAATTGAAAAGTTTATTCCTCCCAAGAAAGGTAGGAAACATATCCTATATATTATCAGAGAGTTGATAGATTTTCATCCAGAGAGTAAGAAGACTGACATAAGCGTAGGACTGCAATATCTTACCAATGTGATGAAACGCAGATGCACAGCCTTTATCTTGTCAGACTTTATTGACCGCAAGGACTTCAAGAATGCGATGACAATCGCCAACCAGAAACATGACGTGGTGGCGGTGCAAGTCTATGACCGTCGCATAGAAGAGCTTCCTGCTGTAGGATTGATGAAGGTGAAGGATGCTGAAACTGGTGTTGAGCAATGGATTGACACCTCGTCTAAGGCTGTGCGTAAAGCCCATCACGACTGGTGGATTGCACAAAAAACGGCGCTGGATAACATTTTTCAAATGAGCAATGTCGATAGTGTGTCTATCCGCACAGACCAAGACTACGTGAAATCCCTTATAAGTTTATTTGCACAACGAAACTAAGTGTAAGAAATGAAGAAGAGACTTTTAGTTGTATTGATATATATCACTTGCATCCTGTTGCCAGCAATGGCACAGGTATCTGTTGAAGCATCCATTGATTCTTTGGAACTACTGATAGGCGAGCAGGCTCACATCACACTGCAGGTATCACTAGATAGTGACAAGCGCTTGCAGTTACCTTTTTATCCAGATACACTGGTAAGAGGTGTTGAGGTGCTAGATATTGCCAAGCCCGATACTCAGTATCTTAACGACAACAAACGCATGCTTATCAAAGAAGTATATACCATCACTTCTTTCGATTCAGCCTTGTATTATCTTCCCCCGATGGAGGTGCAAGTAGATGATGATATATATAAGTCTAACCCGTTAGCATTGAAAGTTTTGACAATGCCAGTTGATACCCTGCATCCAGAGCAGTTCTTTGGTCCTAAGGATGTAATGAAACCCGATTTCATGTGGGCTGACTGGTATGGCATCATTGCTTGCATTGTGTTGTGGGCACCAGCCATATTCCTGTTGCTCTACCTCATCAAGCGCTTCCGTGACAACCAACCTATCATCCGCAAGGTGAAAGTTGAGCCCAAGTTACCTCCCCATCAGGAAGCCATGCAAGAGATTGAACGCATCCGCAAAGAGAAAGTGTGGCAACATGGTTTGCAGAAAGAGTATTATACTCAGCTTACCGACACGTTGCGTACCTATATAGAGAGGCGATTTGGCTTCAAGGCTTTAGAGATGACCACAGAACAGATTATTGAACGTCTTGAAAGTCTTCACGATGCCGAGGCAATGAGTGAACTTCGTTCATTATTACAAACAGCCGACCTGGTGAAGTTCGCCAAGTTTATCCCTCTGATGAATGAGAACGATACCAATCTGTTGAATGCCGTCAACTTCATCAATGAAACACGAGAGGCTGAAGCCCTCGATGCCAAACCCGAACCTACAGAAATTACCATTGTTGAGAAACGTCCGTTACGCACTAAGATTATCTTGGGTGTAGGTATAGTGTTTATCTCCGTGTTCCTCATAGGATCGGTGGTATATGTAGGCATAGAATTGTATAACAATTTAGTATAATATAGTTTATGGTTTTTGCAAATAGTGGATATTTGTTTTTGTTGCTTCTGCTTATCCCGCTCATTGTGGGCTATGTGCTGAGGTGTAAGAAGGCTGATGCGTCCTTGCGAATTTCCGATGCTTCTGTCTATGCCCATGCGCCGAAATCATATAAGAACTACCTGATACATGCTCCATTTGTTCTGAGAATGCTGTCATTAGCCTTGCTCATCATGGTTTTGGCTCGTCCACAAACCACCAATAGTTGGCAAAACAGTGAGATGGAAGGTATTGATATTATGCTGGCTATCGACGTATCTACCAGTATGCTTGCTGAAGATCTTAAGCCGAACCGCTTGGAAGCAGCCAAGCAGGTAGCTGCTGAGTTTATCAACGGCCGTCCTAACGACAATATAGGTATTACATTATTTGCTGGTGAGAGCTTCACACAATGTCCACTCACCGTTGATCATACTGTACTGCTGAACCTCATCAAGGATGTGCAGTGTGGCCTAATAGAAGATGGAACGGCAGTAGGTATGGGCATCGCCAATGCCGTGAGTCGTCTCAAAGACAGCAAAGCCAAGTCAAAAGTAGTGATAGCCCTTACAGATGGTACCAATAACCGAGGCGACATTTCACCTCTCACTGCAGCGGAAATAGCTAAGAGTTTTGGCATCAGGGTATATACTATTGGTGTAGGTACCAATGGTATGGCACCATATCCTTATCAAGTGGCAGGCACCGTGCAATATGTAAATCTGCCTGTAGAGATAGACGAGAAGATGCTGGGTGAGATTGCCAGTATTACACAAGGCAACTATTTCCGTGCCACCAGTAACTCAAAGCTGGAAGAGGTATATCAGGAAATTGATAAATTAGAAAAGACAAAGCTCAGTGTTCGTCAGTTTAGTAAACGTGATGAGAAGTACGAGTGGTTTGCTTTGGCGGCATTATTATGCGTTTTACTGGAAGTACTATTACGCAATACCATATTAAAAAAGATTCCTTAAGGGATTTGTGATTGTGAAATAAAAAATAGATATATATGTTCAGATTTGAAGAACCGGCTTATCTTTACTTGCTGCTTTTACTGCCAGTACTGACAGCCTTATACATATATTCAAACTATAAGCGTCGCAAGGCCATTCGTGAGTTTGGCGACCCGGAGCTAATGGCTCCCCTTATGCCTGAGGTTTCCAAGCGTCGCCCAGACATAAAGTTTGCTTTGATATTGGTATGCGTCGCATTGTTTTCTGTACTGCTTGCTCGTCCACAGTTTGGTTCACGCCTTGAAACAGTGAAGCGTCAAGGCGTAGAAGTGTTGATCGCTCTTGACATCTCTAACTCCATGATGGCACAAGACATAGAACCCAATCGCTTAGAAAAAGCTAAACGATTAATCTCACAACTGGTGGATAGGATGGAGCAGGATAAAGTGGGACTTATCGTTTTTGCAGGAGATGCATTTGTTCAGTTACCTATTACCAGTGATTATATATCTGCCAAGATGTTCCTTGAGTCCATCTCGCCAGAACTCATTACTAAGCAAGGTACTGATTTAGGAGCAGCTCTCACATTAGCTAATCGTAGTTTTACTACACAACCGGAGGTGGGACGTACGATAATCCTAATAACAGATGGCGAGAATCATGAGGGTGGGGTAGAACAAGCTATTAAAACACTAACTGACAAGAATATACAAATCAATGTCTTGGGTATAGGGTCGCCTGAAGGTTCTCCTATTCCAATGATTGACTCTCGCGATTTCCGTCGTGATAAAGATGGTAACATAGTGGTGACCAAGCTCAACGAAACCATGTGTCAAGAATTGGCGAAGGCTGGTAATGGTGTATATGTAAGAGTAGATAATACTAATACGGCTCAGCGTGCCATTCAACAGGCTATCGACAAATTGGCAAAGGCTGATGTGGAAACACAGGTTTATTCCGACTACAACGAGCAGTTCCAATCCGTTGCATGGCTCTTGCTTCTCTTTTTATTGGCCGAATTGTTCATCTTAGAACGTCAGAACCCTTTATTCTCTAACATACATCTATTTGAGAAATGAAATTACGAATATTGACATATAGTTTACTTCTATTAGTCGGCTCGTCTTTATCACTCAGTGTTATGGCACAAAAGACAGAGCGCGACAACCTGCGCAAGGGCAACAGACAGTACCACGATAGTGCATTTGTCGATGCTGAAGTGAGCTATCGCAAGGCACTTGAGGCCAACCCCACATCTGCTATGTCACGCTATAACCTGGGTAATGCTTTACTCTTCCAAAACAATCCCCAGGAGGCATTGAAGGAATACGAGGCAACCTCCAAGATAGAGCATGATAAAAACAAGTTGGCACAAGTCTATCACAATACAGGTGTTATCCACCAAGGTGCTCAACAATACCAGCAAGCCATCGAAGCCTACAAAGAATCGTTACGCAACAACCCTAACGATCACGAAACCCGCTACAATTTGGCGCTTTGCCAGAAGCTATTAAAGGATCAACAGCAGCAAGGCAGCGGTAACGACCAGGACCAACAGCAACAGCAACAAGAACAGCAACAGGAACAACAGCAGCAACAGCAAGACCAACAAGATCAACAACAGCAACAGCAAGAAGACCAAAACCAGATGTCGCAGGAAAATGCTGAACAACTGTTGCGTGCCGCTATGCAAGATGAAAAAGACGTACAAGACAAAGTAAAGAAACAGCAAGTGCTGAAAGGCCGTAAGCTGGAAAAAGACTGGTAAAATGATTATGAAGAAAATATTATATATCTGGATTCTACTGAATATCATGATGTTTACAGGCATCTATGCAGCCAATCAGGTGGGCATCACAGCCAATGCACCCGATGCAGTTGCCGTAGGCGATCAATTCAGACTGTCATTCACCATCAACACGCAGAATGTAAGGGATTTCCGTGTAGGAGAAATCAAAGGTTTCGATGTTCTTATGGGGCCTAGTCGTTCTCAACAAAGCAGTGTGCAGATGATTAATGGCAAAACGACCTCCACTAACAGTATCACCTTTACTTATATCTTAATGGCCAATAAGGAAGGAACTTTCACGATTCCTGCTGCGACGGCACAAGCCGATGGTAAAGAGGTTGCATCAACACCGTTCCAAGTAAAGGTATTGCCAAAAGATGAAGCCAGTGGGATAGGGGGCATAGGAGGCAACGAGTCACAAGGAACCAGTCGCAATAATGCTTCACTGGCTGCTACAGACCTCTTTATCACTAGCACTACCAGCAAGACCACCGTTTATGAACAGGAAGCTGTCTTGCTTACCTATAAGATATATGCAGCTGTTGATTTACGTGGGTTCGATAATGTGAAGCTTCCTGATTTCAAGGGATTCCAGTCACAAGAAGTAGAGCTGCCAGATGACCGTCGTTGGGAACTCGAGCATTATCGTGGACGCAACTATCGCACCACCATTTATCGCCAGTTTGTCCTGTTTCCACAGCAAACAGGACAGCTTGAGATAGAGAGTGCCCGTTTCGATGCCTCTGTAGTCCGTGCCACCGAGGCTATTGACCCCTTCGATGCTTTTTTCAATCGCGGCAATTCATTTGTAGAAATCAAGAAAACGCTAACGACGCCTAAGATTCTCGTCAACGTCAACCCATTGCCGAGTGGCAAACCTGAAGGATTTACAGGCGGAGTGGGGGATTTCAGTATCAGCTCTGCCTTGAGCAGCAACCATGTGAAAGCCAATGATGCTGTTACCCTCAAGCTCACTATCTCTGGCGTGGGCAACCTTAAGCTCATCAAGGCTCCAGAGGTGAAGTTCCCTGAAGATTTTGAGATCTACGACCCTAAGGTTGATAATCAGTTCCGCATCACCAGTACAGGTCTTTCTGGGAATCAGACTATCGAATATTTAGTCATTCCACGCAATGCGGGTAACTACAAGATTCCAGCATTGAATTTCAGCTATTTCGATACCAAGACGAAGAACTATAAAACACTCACAACAGAGGCCTACGAACTCCAGGTTGATAAGGGAGACGGCACCACATCGCATACCGTTTCCAACTATAATAACAAAGAAGATCTGCGCATTCTGAACGAAGATATCCGCTTCATCAAGCAGAATGATGTGAAGCTGCGACCTAGAGGTGGATATTTCTTCAATTCTTTCGGTTACTGGTTGTTCTATCTCATACCTTTAGTCATTTTCATTATCATCGTCATCATCTATCGACGACAAATTGCCGAGAATGCCAATGTCACCAAAATGAAGAACAAGAAAGCCAATAAAGTAGCCCTCAAACGTATGAAAGAAGCTGGTAAATTACTGTCTGTCAGCAATTGCGATCAGTTCTACGATGAAGTACTCAAGGCGTTATGGGGCTATACCAGCGACAAGCTCAACATATCTTCATCTATGTTGTCAAAAGACAATATCGAAGGTAAGCTGCAAGAGCATCAAGTGCCACAGGAAGTCATCAATGAGTTCATTAATATCCTCAATACATGCGAGTTTGCACGCTTCGCACCTGGCGAGGAGAAGAGTCAGAACATGGACAAGGTCTATACATCGGCACTTGACACAATAGGTAAAATGGAGAATACTATCAAACATTAAAAAGAATTATGAAACGACATATTTGTATATTATTCGCATTTCTATTTGTAGTAACGTCTGTTTCCGCACAGACTAAAGCACAGGCTGATAGTGCCTATATAGAAAAAGAGTATGCCCAAGCTTGTGAAATCTATGAGTCTTTGCTGCAAAAGGGCGAGTCTGGCGAAATATATTACAACTTGGGCAATGCTTATTTTAAGCAAAACCAATTGGGTAGGGCCATACTTAACTACGAGCGAGCTTTACTCTTGCTGCCAGGAAATGCCGATGTGAGTGCCAATCTCGATATTGCCCGGGCTAAAACAGTCGATAAAATAAACCCTAATCCAGAGATATTCTTTGTGGCTTGGACACGCGCACTCATCAACATGTTGTATGTAGATACATGGGGCACCTGGGGAATTGGCTTATTTTTCTGCGCATTAGCAGCTTTGTCTATCTATTTCTTTGCTAAAGGTGTCAAATGGCGTAAGATAGGATTCTTTACAGCGCTTATCTCATTGATTTTATGCATAGTTACAAATTTGTTTGCATACGAGCAAAAGAGAAAAATAGACCATCGTACCGATGCCATCGTACTGTCGCCAAGTGTCACCGTCAGAAGTACACCAAGCGATGAAGGTACCAGTTTGTTTGTCATCCATGAAGGCAGAAAAGTCAGCATCAAGGACGATAGCATGAGAGAATGGAAAGAAATCATCTTGGAGGACGGAAAAGTAGGTTGGATTCATGTTAGTGCAATAGAAATAATTTGAGAACAATAAAAATCTTACAAAAGTTTTGCTTGATAGTTTTTTATTGTGTATATTCGCAATTATAAATTGATAAACAAAAATAATACGATCATGAAGAAAATGACATTTAATGAGCTTCGCAGAATCAAAGATTCTTTGCCAGATGGTAGCATGCATCGCATTGCTGAAGAACTGGGACTGGACGTTGAAACAGTTAGAAACTTTTTTGGTGCCGACAATTATAAAGAAGGTAAAACTGTCGGCATACATATCGAACCAGGGCCAGATGGAGGCATCGTGGAGATTGATGATACAACCGTTCTTGACAGAGCATTGCAGATTCTTGCAGATTGTGCACAAAAATAATTAATCTTTATATTTTTGAAGTTTTATTGAGTCTCCTCTAAAATTAGTGGAGACTCATTTTTTTCAACATTATATATAATAGGTGATGTATTTCAGATTAAATATTAAACATAATTGTGATTATAATCTAAAAAGAGCTATTTAGATCATCTCAGTAAATAACATTACTCAATCATCTTGCTATATTAATTCTTAATTATCAATTTTTAATTCTCATATAAAATCTCTATATTTGCAAATGCTATGAGAATCGACATTATCACAGTTTATCCGGAAATGATTGAAGGCTTCTTCAGTTGTTCCATTTTAAAAAGAGCCCAAGACAAAGGCTTAGCTGAAATTCATATTCATAATTTACGTGATTACACACTCGACAAATATCGCCGTGTTGATGACTATCCATTTGGCGGTTTTGCAGGTATGGTCATGAAAATCGAGCCAGTAGAACGCTGCATCAATGCCCTGAAGGCCGAGCGCGAATACGATGAAGTAATATTTGTCACTCCTGATGGTGAGTTATTCAATCAACCGATGGCTAACACGTTGTCACTCTATCAAAATATCATCATTCTATGTGGCCATTTCAAGGGCATCGACTACCGCATTCGTGAGCATTTTATCACCAAAGAAGTCAGCATTGGCGACTATGTCCTTACAGGTGGTGAACTCGCTGCTGCAGTGATGTCTGATGCCATTGTGCGCATCATTCCAGGCGTTATTAGCGACGAGCAGTCTGCCTTATCTGACTCTTTCCAGGACAATCTCTTAGCAGCCCCCGTTTATACTCGTCCTGCTGATTATAATGGATGGAAAGTGCCTGATATTCTATTGTCAGGAAACGAAGCAAAGATTAAGGAATGGGAAATGGAACAATCCCTTGAGCGTACCAGGCGTTTGCGTCCCGATTTGCTCAATAAATAATTATTGTAATCAACTATATATAATTCTAGATATCTTTCGTCCGATTATTATATGTACTTAATTTAATTAACAAATAAAACCACCGAAGTTATGAGAACGATGATATTATTATTAGCTACATTACTTACACTGCTCTCTTGCACAGGCCAGAGGAGCCATGAGGAACCAAAAATTTCTGTATTTGCAGTGCATATCAATACTATCGCCCAACAAGAGAATATCTCTTTTACGGAGGCTGCCGTGAAGGTAAGACAGATGGGTTATGCTGGCGCCGATGTTTATCCTTATCAGGAAGACGTCATCCATGTACTCGATAGTCTGGGCTTTGGTCACTCATGCGCTATCGTTCACATCAATTACCTGGGTGCTGAGCACGTTGATAGTATTGATGCTAACACCCCACGCGGTTTCTTCCGTGCTGGATGGGGCGATTTGGAGAAAGCTGCTATCAGCTTCGTAAAAAAGCACAACTACCCTCACCTCATGCTGGTACCCAACGTGTTGCCTAACGATGCTACACCTGAAGATGCCGAGAAGGTGCGCCAACATGTAGCAGCTTTTGCTGACCGATGCGTAAGCGAAGGTGTTGACCTCGTGGTGGAAAGCTTTGACAATGAGGGGTCGCTATGTTATGGCACTAAACGCTTAAAAGATCTCCTGAGCAGGTCTGAGAGTTTGGGTGTCGCTTTTGATATAGGTAATTTCACCTTCGCCAAAGAGGATCCTGTAGAGGCATATGAAACGCTAAAGGGCAAAGTGCGCCACGTTCACGTAAAAGATCGTGCCAGCCTTGAAGACATGACGCCTGTTCCTGCAGGAACAGGATGCTCAAAGATATCAACTGTACTACAAAAAATGAAAGATTCGGGTTATGACGGATGGTACACAATCGAGGTATTTGGCTCTAAACAAATGCTCTCAGATTTAGAGGTAGCCTATCAAAATACCTTCTCCTACCTCAATCCCGATGCTTCATCAAAGAAATAAAAAACATCACAGAATTGTGCTAAATACATCCTCTACCATACAAATGCCCTGCTAATGCAGGGCATTGTTTTCAAATAACCATTTCCAGCTCGATCTCATCATGAATGGGAATTCCATTGTTGCCAAAAAGAGGAATGGAGGGTTTGAGTTTTCTGGCTTCATCAACTGCATTATAATGAATATTTACGATTTCAAAACCTCGTTTCTGGTAAAAAAGAAGGGCGGACAGATTGTCATTAGTGGTGATAAGCCAGATTCTTGAACAACCATATATCTTCGCCTTGGCTATTGCCTGACCCAACAATGCAGAGCCCACACCCTTATTCTCTTGCATACTATCTAGCGAAAGAATCTCCATCTCTTGATGGACAATGCGATAAGTAATCAAGCCAACAATATTATCATAATCAAATGCATACCACCCATCAACAGCACTCATGTCTATAACTTCTCCATGTACTACCATCTGTAAAGAAAACCATTGACGTACAATAAAAGCATCAATGGTTGTACGATTATCTTGTTCAATAGGCAGTATAACCATAGGCAACATTAGTATACTTCCAATGCACCAATGATTTCATGCACAGACTTAAACCCGTGTCTATCAAGGTATTCGTTAATACCATCCACTACTTTGACGGTAATGGCAGGGTCGATAAAGTTGGCAGTTCCTAACTCAACAGCAGTAGCACCAGCCAGCATGAACTCAATAGCATCAGTAGCATTCATGATACCCCCCAACCCTACTACAGGGATTTTGACAGCCTTGGCTACCTGCCAAACCATGCGGAGGGCTACTGGCTTGACACAAGGTCCTGACAATCCACCTGTTATAGTAGAAAGCAAAGGCTTGCGACGCTCAGCATCGATGGCCATGCCCAACATGGTATTGATGAGCGACACACTATCAGCTCCAGCACCTTCTACAGCTTTTGCGATCTCGGTGATGTCTGTTACATTGGGCGTGAGCTTAACTATCAAGGTCTTATGATATGCCATGCGCACTGCTGATACCACTTCAGCAGCAGCCTCAGGATGTACACCAAAGGTCATGCCACCATGCTTGACATTGGGACATGAAATGTTCAGTTCGATAGCAGGGATATTGTCGAGCTCATTAATTATGGCGGCAGTCTCGCTATAATCATCTACAGACGAGCCAGATACATTGACAATTACATTGGTATTAAGATCTTTAAGGCGTGGGTAGATTTGCTCCACGAAATAATGGACACCCTTATTTTGCAAGCCCACAGCATTGAGCATACCCATAGGGGTTTCTGCCATACGAGGATAAGGATTACCCTCGCGAGGATACAAGGTAGTACCCTTCACAATAAAGCCTCCCAAACGGGTAAGGTCAATAAAATCAGCGAACTCCTCTCCATATCCGAATGTACCGGAAGCTGTAAGTACTGGATTCTTCAGCTTCAGCGCTCCTATATTAACTCTTAAATCTGCCATAGCAAGTCATTGATATTAAATACTGGACCCTCTTTACATACACATATATTGCCCGCAGTTGTATTTTCCACACAACAGAGGCAAGCTCCAAGGCCACATGCCATCTTGTTTTCGAGCGACACTTCACAAGTGATGCCGTTGGCTTTGGCATACTTGGCCACAGAAAGCATCATGGGTTTGGGACCACAACAACAGATGCGGTCAAAGTGCTTTTCATTCAGTAGAGAATGTTGGGTAACAAAGCCTTTCTCACCGTAACTACCGTCTTCTGTAGTGGTATAGATATCACCATATTTACTGAATTCATCGAGCTGTAGCAACATGGAAGCAGTGCGGGCACCCAGAAGGAATGACGGACGAATACCCATCTGCTGAAGTTGCTCGCCAAAATATAGCATGGGGGCAGTACCAGCACCACCTCCGACTAATAACAGTTGCTCTTCAGTACGTTGAGGCATAGCAAAACCATTACCCAAAGGTAGTAGCACATTCACCATATTACCAAGTTCCAGGGTGGCCAAACGCTTGGTTCCCTCCCCTACAAGCTGTATGAGGAACCATACGCTATTTTGTTGTCTATCAACGAAGTTGATGGAAATTGGACGACGCAGGAAAGTATGGGGCGCATTGTCAACACGGATTTCGGCAAATTGTCCAGGCTGCATGTCTGGCAATGGCTCGTCAGCCAGCAATTTTAACAAGGCAAAGTTGGGAGCCAGATGCACATTCTCAACTACTTTGAGGTCTAACAAATACTTCTTCATAATACATTTTTATATTATGGAAGCAAAGATAAAGCTTTTTTGGCGTTTAGACAACTATTTGCTGTGAGTAAATGTCTCGTAGGTCCCGTCATCGAAGAATATTCTTATTTCAGCAATTTTTTTTGCAGGCTTCTCTTTATAGATAATTTCCTGTTTTACAATGGGATTATCCACATTATTTGCCGTTTCCAACGCATTTTCCTTACGATTTTCTGCTTCAGCCGTACTCTTGGTGGCATTTTTTAAATTGTCTCCGAAGAAAGAGCCTGTAAACATGGAATCGGGATCATCCTTTATCAAAGTACCTTCACCTGTGAGCAACCAGTTGAGGTCAATATCAGGATAGGTTTCATGCAGACGTAACATGACCTCGGCACTGGGATATTTATTTCTGCCACTCAGTATGTGGGAAATGGTAGCAGGTGATACTCCAATTTTGTCAGCAAAGTTGCCTGGCGTGAGGTTCACACGCTCTAAAATCATCTTCAAGCGGTCGATAATGGTCATCATTTTGGAAAACTACAATTGTAAACGTTTATTATGACTCTACAAAGATAGATACTTATGTTTACAAATGCAAATATTTTCATACATTAATAGTGTGTATTATTGTAAAGCAATATGTGTATAGAAATATAACAGTTATTAGTAGAAATCACGAAAACAAGGCGTTTTAAATCTGATAATTTAATTTAGTAAAACTATGTAATTAGTTGGTATTTAAGCATTAATAATTAAATGCAATACAATAATAAACATTATCGAACAATTACACCCCTACTCTTTTATTTAATACAATTGTTTGGTTTAATAAAAATTGATAAAACGCTGGTAAATAGATGTATCTATTGCGTATTTAAATTTTATAAAACCAATACCACTGCGGGAAAATCAATGTCTATTTATTTTTCTACAGTAGAGCTAATAATTGTAGAATTTTAAAATGGCAATTATTACTTCTCTTATAATAGTACAATTACAGAAATAG
>OMSH01000051.1 GCA_900313715.1 uncultured Prevotellaceae bacterium | reverse complement strand
TGTAGGTTTATAATGATTCTTAAACCATTTTCATTAAGAACTCTGTTTACAGACACAAAAAAATGTGCCAACTGCTATATTATTGCCTAAATAATTGTATATTTGCAAATGCAATATAATGATGAAAACGATGAGAAAACATTGGATTGATAATTTGCGCTGGGTAACAGTGCTATTGGTATTATTCTACCATGTGATATATTTCTATAACAATAAAGGAGTGTTTGGCGGTATAGGCGGTTTTGGTGAATACCCTGAGTATCCACAATATCAGGATGTAGTAATGTATATCCTCTACCCGTGGTTTATGCCATTGTTGTTTCTTTTAGCAGGTGTAAGTTCTAAGTATGCTTTAAATATAATAGACGGCGAAACTTGGTTCAAGGCGCGCACGCGAAAATTACTAGTGCCAAGCACTATAGGCCTACTCGTTTTCCACTGGATAATAGGTTATTTCAACACTGCCGTAGCAGCAAGGCTAGGCGTATTCGAAGGTCTCCCAGCTATAGCAAAGTATTTTATTATGGCTATTTCCGGCACAGGTCCGCTTTGGTTTATCCAAGTGTTGTGGCTGTTCTGCTTAGTGTTACTTCTGGTGCGTGTACTGGATAAAGAGGACAAGTTTTGGAATTGGTGCGGTAAAATAGGAATAGCAGGCATCGTGCTCTTAGGTATGCTTTTCTGGCTCGGCGAGCAGACACTCATCACAGAGCCACGTCCAGAGACTGCCGACGGCCTTTGGAACTTATACAAGCCCTTCTTCTATGTAGTGCCGTTCCTGCTGGGCTATTTCGTATTCTCGCACGACGAGGTGCAGGAGAAAGTTACTAAAGCTTGGATTCCATTGATGGTTGGTGCTGTATTGAGTGGCATCATATTAATTGTTACCACCTTTGGTGAGAATAACACATCACCTCAATATCTAGGCAGTCCGCTTAACTGCATTTACGGTTGGCTGATGTGCTTGGCAATGATGGGATGGTTCAGCGCCTGCTTTGATTATACAGGTAGCTTTGCCAGTTATATGACACGTTCCAGTTTCGGCATCTACATAGTTCATTATTTGTTTATTGGCGGTCTGGGCTATATGATGAAAACATATACGAATTTACCTCCAGTGGCGATGTATCTCATCTTGACAGTTGCTGTCTTCACACTATCACCATTGACGTATGAGCTACTTCGTCGTATACCTATCATCCGCTGGTGTGTATTGGGAGAGAAAAAAACTGCTGTAAAAGCATAAAAACGATGCATATGAAAAGAACACTGTTACTGCTGTTAGCATTAGTCACTGTACAATTGTACGGACAAGATCTGTCACTTTATAAACGAGTAGTAAAGGAACTTAGTTCTGCCAAGTATCAAGGTAGAGGCTATGCCAAGAACGGTGCTAATAAGGCAGGTAAGTTCCTGCAGAAGGAATTTGAGAAAGCTGGAGTTGACGAGGTGATTTGCCAGCCTTTCAAGCTGGACATTAACACCTTTTCAGGCAAGATGAAACTGTCAGTCGATGGCAAGAAGCAGATTCCTGGTGTAGATTTCACCATGCGTGAGTATGCGCCTGGTATCAAGGGCACCTTCCCTCTCTATTACATCGACACCCTGCATTATGATGCCAACAAAATATTCCAGGACTTAGAACGGCCAGAGAATAAGGATGCCTTTGTAGTGTGCGACTTTATGTTCTCTTACAAGCATCGCGAAGATTTCTCCCGTCTGCAGAAAAAAGACGGTGCGCCCAATGCAGGCATCCTTTTCACATGGGAAGAACCGCTGAAGTTTTACAAGGCCTATGGAGAGAAGGTAATCGACAAGCCCATCATGTGGGTACCCTATCGTTTTCCTAAGGATGCCAAGACCATTAGTGCCAACATTGAGAACAAGTTCTTAAAGGACTACGAGTGTTTCAACGTCATTGCCAAAGTGGAAGGGGCTCGCCACGACAGCTGTTATGTCTTCACTGCCCATTACGATCATTTAGGCAACCTGGGCAAAAAGGTATTCTATGCGGGCGCAAACGACAATGCATCAGGCACTGCCACCATTGTAACATTGGCCGCTTACTACGCCAAGCATCGTCCTGCATACGACATGTACTTCATTGCTTTTTCTGGAGAAGATGCATTTCTTAGAGGTTCAGAGTTCTTTGCCAACTACCCCATCATGCCGTTAGAGCAGATTAAGTATCTCTTCAATATCGATATGATAGGTGACAACAACCCTGTGGCATATTGTGAGGTTAGCGATGAAGGTATGAGGGGATTTACTCTGTTTGAGAAAATCAACAATGAAGGACACTATTTCAGGGCATTGAATCGTGGAAAACTGGCTGGTAATAGCGACCACTACCCCTTTGCCACACGCCATGTGCCTTGCATCTTCATAGAAAATGAAAATGGCGATGCATTTAAGTACTACCACACCATTCACGACAACTGGAAGAATGCCGTTTTTGATAGTTACGAACCAGTCTTCCGCTTAGTACGTGATTTTGTGGAGCAATATAAATAAACCTATATGATGAAAACTGATCGCATTTTATTACGTCCATGGCGAGATAGCGATGCAGAAGCACTTTTCAAATATGCATCCGACCCTGACGTAGGGCCTCGTGCAGGTTGGCCACCTCATACGAGTATCGAAGGAAGTCTGCATATTATCCACACCATCTTTCATAGTGACCATATATGGGCCATCGAGTTGAAAGCCACTGGTGAAGCCATTGGGTGCATTGGCTACTATACTTTTAGCGAGAGCAACATCAACATTGGTGAAAACGATGCAGAGGCTGGTTATTGGGTGGCTAAGCCCTATTGGAACCAAGGTATCTGCACGGAGGCGTTGCAGTTGCTGATAGATTATTGCTTCAAAGAGAAAGGTTTCCAAACCTTATGGAGCGATTTCTTCATCAACAATCCTGCCTCAGGTCGGGTGATGGAGAAATGTGGCTTTTATGATACAGGAGATATTAACTGGTGCAGTCATCTCTATCATGGTGACGATCAACCCGTAAAGATCATGAGATTAGACCGAATAAAAAAATACAATGAATATCAGAATAGAACAATCCAAAGATTATTGTGAGGTGGAGAACCTTACACGTGAAGCATTCTGGAATGTTTATCGTCCAGGATGTACGGAGCATTATGTGCTTAATCAATATAGAATGAATCCTGACTTTATCCCAGAGTTGGATTTAGTGATGGAAGAGGATAATATGATTATTGGTCATGTGATGTTTTCAAAAGCAGAATT
>OMSH01000083.1 GCA_900313715.1 uncultured Prevotellaceae bacterium | reverse complement strand
GGAAGGAGCGATACGCCAGAAGATAGTGGAAGCCGACTTGGTGGAAGGCATCATAGCCTTGCCTTCGCAGTTGTTCTACAGCACAGGTGTTCCTGTTAGTCTTTGGTTCCTGTCTCGCAATAAGCAGCAGGCAGGCAAGGTGTTGTTTATTGACGCCAGAAATTTGGGTACGATGGTGACACGTGCTGTACGAGAGTTGCAGCAGGACGATATTACAAAGATTGCCGACACCTTTGAAAGTTTTCGTAATGGTACTCTTGAAGATGAAAAGGGCTTCTGTGCAGTAAAGACCTTACAGGACATC
Source organism: uncultured Prevotellaceae bacterium (assembly GCA_900313715.1). Classification (GTDB taxonomy): domain Bacteria; phylum Bacteroidota; class Bacteroidia; order Bacteroidales; family Bacteroidaceae; genus Bacteroides. The sequence continues at coordinate 1,855 of OMSH01000083.1, read as the reverse complement.
GCAGCACAAGACTTCATTCTCACTCCAGGCCGCTATGTAGGCATAGCAGAACAGGAAGACGATGGAGAGCCATTTGCAGAAAAGATGCAACGCCTGACCTCAGAACTCAGCGGACTCTTTGCAGAGAGCCATCGTTTGGAGGATGAGATAAAGAAACAACTTGGCAGCATAGGATTTAAGATATAGCGGAAATGAGAGCTTGCTATCACATAGTTGGGACAGAGGAGTTTGGTTTCTCTACTATTAACAGATATCTGTATTCACTTTATATCTACATGAATACAGTGAAGAGAACGACCGATCGCTATCGCAATGCCTCAGTGCATGATTTGGATGGCTATGTTGCCCATTTCTGTTATCGTAGGCTCAAGGCATTCGACACGTTGTTAAAGGTTGTTGTGGAGCATAAAGATTATCTTTCATCTGCATGCATTTTGCGGATGTTGGGCGATAGCGTAGCTGTATTCAATTTGATTTACTTGGAGTCTGATATTAATCATCTTTGGTTGCGCCATGCGCTTTATGTAATTGATGGGTGTGAACAAAGCTTGAAGGTGTTGCCTGATAATAATAATTATAATAGAGGGGCAATGCCAGATGAAGAATTGAACATACTGAATCAAGGTATTCGCTATAATAGAGAACTTCGTCAACGCTTTATTCATGAAGCCCAACAAATACTTGATGCCTCTCCTTTACAGAAAAAGGATAAGGAAGCCTTTGATAAGATTGTTGAGGATAGAAATTGGAAATTCAAGGAATTTAAATCCTATAAAAAGAAGGGTGCTAATCAATACAAATGGGCAGAGTTATATGAGAAGATAGGAAGATGTGAGGGGTTCGATGTGCTTTCTTTTCTTTCGCAATTTGTTCATAGTTTAAGCATGAGCAATCTTGTGATGGAAATGAATCAAGAAAATTGTGATGGAGTGCTTATAGAGGGTTCAGCTTTGCTGAAGAAGTTGAATGAATGCACTTTGGAATTCTTTTGCAATGATTTCTTATACATTATGGATGGTTTCTATGTTCCAGAGATGCGTGACAAGATACTTAAATGTTATGACGATGCACATCGTCCAAGTATTGAACAATGGAACGAGATTGTAAAGTCGAGTATTAATCATGCTTATGGAAATTAGTTATGGAAGAGTGGAAAGAATATAAGTTGGGAACCTTAACCGATAGAAAAATAGGATATGGTATTGTTCAACCAGGAGCAAGCGTTTCTGGTGGGGTGCCTGTTATTAAGGTGAATAATATTATTTCTGGATTAAGAAATGTTGAAGAATTAGAAACCACAAGTAAAGCTAATGATGCAAAGTATTCAAGAACGAAGTTAATAGGTGGTGAATTGATAATTAGTGTTGTAGGTACAATTGGTAAAACAGCAATTGTTCCCATGTCATTTGCAGGCTGTAATCTTGTTAGAGCTACCTGTTTAATAGATATTAAAGATAATCAACTGGCTTCTTGGGTGAAATATTATATTGATTCCCCACAAGGTCAGCGTTACATACATGAAAATCTTAATACAACAGTTCAGCCAACTCTAAATGTAAAGTCACTTGTTGACATGCCTATTCCAATGTATTCGTCAGAGTACATGAAAAAAGTGGTTTCCATCCTCAAATCCCTTGATGACAAAATCGAGGTGAACAGGCGGATAAATGACAATTTAGAGCAACAGGCACAGGCTTTGTTTAAGTCATGGTTTGTAGATTTTGAGCCCTTCAAAAATGGAGAGTTTGTAGAGTCAGAATTAGGAATGATTCCGAAAGGATGGAGAGTTTGTAGAGCTGACGAAGTATTTGACATCAATATCGGCAAAACTCCACCCAGAAAAGAGCCTGAATGG
>OMSH01000115.1 GCA_900313715.1 uncultured Prevotellaceae bacterium | reverse complement strand
GGTTTCTCGCACCAGATGTCCTTGCCCGCTTTGGCTGCCTCGATGCTCATCAGGGCATGCCAGTGGGGTGGTGTGGCGATGTGAACGATGTCAACATTGGGGTCGTGAATCAACTCGCGGAAATCGTGGTAGGTGGCGATGCTCTCTTTGACGAGGTTCTTGCCTGCTTCCAGGTGGTTACGGTCAACATCACAGATGGCTACCAAACGGGTGCCTCCATAATTGACGTGACCTCTACCCATGCCGCCTACACCGATGATGCCTTTGGTCAGTTGGTCAGAGGGAGCCATAAAGCCCTTGCCCAACACAGGACGTGGCACGATGGTAAACAAGGCCAGTCCGCCAAGACTTTTCAGGAAATTTCTTCTATTGGTTTTCATATCCTGCAGGTATTATTTAAGGTTAATCTAATGACAAAGGTAATGTAAACCAATAATAAAAGCAAGATTTACACTTATTTTTTAGTGTAAACCTTGCTATTAAGGGGATTAAGTAGCTCAGAATACGTGAGGCAACTTATCTTGGAATGCAAAAAGTTTTATCCCAGCAACTCTTTTACCTTAGCTGAGATGGCTCTTCCTTCGGCCTTACCACTGAGGGCTTTGGAAGCGATGCCCATGACCTTACCCATATCTTTCATGCTGGTGGCTCCTGCTTCAGCTATGATCTGCTTAACAGCTTCAGTCAGTTCTTCGTCACTCAGTGGTTTGGGCAGATAGGTTTCCATCACCTTTACCTGTGCCAGTTCGGCTTCTGCCAAGTCGGCACGGCCTTGCTGAGTATAAATCTCGGCAGCATCCTTACCCTGCTTCACCAGTTTCTGGATCAGCTTCAGGGCATCGGCATCTTCGAGGGTATCGTTAGCACCTGGAGCAGTCTTGGCCTCCAGGAATACTTTCTTAATGTTGCGCAAGGTCTCGAGCGCTACTTTATCATGTGCCTTCATGGCAGCAATGATATCTTTGCTTACTTGTTCAAATAACATAATTGATTATTTTAAAGTTTATCCAAAGTGAATGATGCCGTCATCATCGGCAGGCGTTTCCTCAACGGGCTTAGCAACCTCTGCCGATTTCTCCTTCAATTGGTTGAGGGTAGTGCGGTTGCGCAGGTAGGTTGGACTGTTTTCTATCGCCTGTATGAGTTCGTCGTTGTCGAAGTCATTGGCAGTGAGTATATAAGGCAGATGGTGAGGACGTTTCTTCTGCGTGTTGCGACCATAGATGCGGTCGATACGCTCCTGCTCTTGTGCCTCACGTTCCTCTTGTGCTTCCAGTTCTTCTTTTGTACGTTGTTGTTGCAGTTGCTCCATGCCAGGGATGCTGGATGAGCCAAAGCCAGTAGCCAGTACGGTGAATTTTACATTTTCGCCCAGTGAGGGGTCTTCTGCCTCACCCCAGATTACTTCAATGTTCTTGTCGAGGCTTTCCATGAAGCTATCGATTTCGTTGGTCTCTTCGATGAGCAAAGGAGAATCCTGACTCCAAGAAATGTTGAACAGAATCTTCTTGGCTTTGGAGATGTCGTTGTCGTTGAGCAACGGTGACTTCAAAGCGTCATCAATAGCATGTTTCAGACGGCGTTCGCCACTGGCAATGCCTGTTGACATGATGGCCACACCACCGTTCTTGAGGATTTTCTTCACATCGCGGAAGTCGAGGTTGATATTACCTTCCATCGTAATCATCTCGGCAATGCTCTTGGTGGCAACAGAAAGGATATCATCTGCTTTGGCAAAAGCTTCACGCATGGTGGTGATTCCGTCGGTATAGATTTCGCGCAGACGCTCGTTGTTGATGACCAACAGGGCATCGACATTCTTCTGCATCTCTTCCACACCCTCGAGGGCCTGCATGATCTTGCGATTCTTCTCGAAGAGGAATGGGATGGTAACAATACCTACGGTTAACTTATCCATCTCTTTGGCTATTCGGGCCACTACAGGAGCGGCACCAGTACCTGTTCCGCCTCCCATACCTGCGGTGACAAACACCATTTGGGTGCCGTCGTTGAGCAGGTTGCGGATGTCCTCAATGCTTTCTTCAGCTGCTTCATGGGCTACCTTAGGGTCATTGCCAGCCCCCAAACCTTGGGTAGTTTTGGGACCCAACTGTATCTTGACAGGAATCTCCGACTGGCGCAATGCCTGCAAGTCGGTATTACAGAGGGCGAAGGTAACATCATGGATACCTTCCTGATACATGTGCTTTACGGCGTTGCCGCCACCACCACCCACACCGATGACCTTGATGATTTTAGGGGTCTCGTTGGTGTCGGTATTGAAATCAAACTGTACTATATTTTCCATAATGGTTATTTTTCTTTAGTTCATGGTATCACTGGTGTCCTCGGTGCCAAACAGCTCGCCCGACAGGTTATCAAATCCTTTCTTGAAACGGTCGAAGATGCTCTTCTTCTTACGTTCGCGATCCTTACGTTTGCGTTCAGCCTCTTCTGCTCTGCGGGCTTTCTCTTCTTCACTTTCTCTTATTTGGCGCAGACGCTCTTCTTCTGCTGCTTTGTCGGCCAATATCTTAGCTTCCTGTTCCCTGAGGGTTTCGTCGTTGGCAAAAATATCGATTTGTCCTGTTTGAGGGATGGTCGGTGTTTCAATCACAGGCTCGGGTTTGTCTTCACTGCAGTTTTCCTTGCCTGACAGCAATAAACCAAACAGGGTGCAAAGGGTTCCGTTGCGCTTGACGTCGTTGCCGTAGCCCCTAACTACATCAGGGATAAACTTGATGGTCTTGATCTTCATGCGGTCGTCACGACAGATTCTCTTGAATACTTCCTCTGTGTTTTTGAGGTTGCTGCCACCACCGGTGAAGAATACACCTGCTGTGAGCTTGTCCTCATAGCCTGATAACTGAATCTGGTTCCATACATTGACAAGAATCTCTTCTGCACGGGCTGAAACGATGTCGCCCAACAGTTCTTTCGAGAGGGTATGACCGTTGTCCAGCACATATTCCTCGCTCTTATCGATATCTTCCTCAGCCACCAACGCATCGCCGTATAGTACCTTAAACTGTTCTGCATCTTCATCTGCCATTTGCAGTGAAGCGATGTCTTGTGTGATATTACCACTACCCAGTGGGATGACGGTGAGGTAACGTAAGATATTGTTTTTGTAAATGCTTACGGTAGTGGTCTCAGCACCTATATCCACCAGAGCGCAACCCAAACGGCGGTCGGACTCGGTGAGTACAGCATTGGCCAGTGCCTTAGGAGCCAGTATCAATTCGGCAACTTTAACATGGCCTTGCTGTAACGACAGCTCCAGATTTTTCTTTACCATCTTCTTGGCCACAATGTTGAGGAAGTGGGCAGTGATGTCCTTACCAGCAACCCCCACAGGATCGGCTACCAACCGGTTGTCGATATTGTATTCCTGTGGTTCCACATCTAGGATGTCGTACTCATCATAAGGGAATGCCAGGTTTTCATCACTGATAGAGAATATCAACTCTTCTGAGATCTTCTCCTCACCCTCAACTATGCGGCTCACCTGGTTCTCAATCGTACGCATACTCCTGCCTCCAATACCAACATATACTTTGGCGATAGTAGAATTACGAAGCTGGGTCTCCAGCTTTATAATGATGTCACTGAGTGCAGTTGCGGCTTTGTCGATATTGAATATCACACCTTTATGCACAAATTGTGAGGCGTCTTCCTGTGCGAAGGCCAGCACGGAGATGCTGCCATCGGTGTCACGCTTACCGGCAATTCCGGTAATCTTGGATGACCCTAATTCAATAGCCGCAATAAATTCTGTTGTTGCCATATATATATAAAGTTTTATTTTCTCTTCGTACAAATAATCTGATTGCTCAGCTCCACATTGATGCGTTCATATTTGTTCCAACCAATTTTGTTAAGCGCTTTGGTATAGAACTTCTCAACACGACGCAGTTTCTTTTCGTAGTCGTCAAGTTGACCCAGATAGATGATATGGTCGCCTACCCGAGGCACAATCTCTATGTTGTTGCCTGCCACCACATTGATTTGCTCTACTTGCGCCCTCCAGAAGGCATCTTTCTGGAGAAAAATACCCAACTCATACAGTTTGCCTGTGCAGAAAGATCTGGACGCATGTCCCGTTACCACTGGCAAATGGAAGGCATTGCTGGCCACTATAGGCATGATGCTGCCTTTGTTGTCCACCAGGAAGTTCTCGCCATAGCCGTTGAACACTCGCAGCACAGGGGTTTTCTGACTGATGTCAACACGTATCTTCCCGCTGGGTGTTTTGTAGCATTCCACATTGTCAATCAACGGATTCTGACTGAGTTCTCGCTCCATGAGCAAGGTATTTATACTATCAATGTCTTTGCCAACTGGGTTCAACTTCTTCTGCTTTAGGATGTCGGTGATGCTTCGTGCCGTGAACAAGTCGGAGAATGTGGAATCTTTGGTGGTTACTTCTATCTCGGTACACTTCACCCCTACCGGCTTCTTGTTGAAGATGGTGAAGGCGGTGCAGAGATAAGCGATGATCAGTAGCATCACCAAGGATAGCAATATTCTCATTTTAATGCTCATGCTTGCTCCAATATGTGTTTAAATTCATCCACCTTGTTGTCCAAATCGCCTGCACCCAAGATGATGACTACCTGTCGTCCTCCTTGTGCCAGTAATTGTGCTACTTCGTTTTTCTGACAGAGGGTCTTCTCTATGCCCGGTCGCAACAGATCGTAAATCAACTCGCTCGTAACGCCAGGAATGGGCTCTTCACGAGCAGGGTAAATTTCGGTGAGAATGACCTCATCGAATAATGACAGCGCTGCTGCAAACTCCTTATACAAATCACGTGTACGTGTATATAAATGAGGCTGGAACACTGCTGTAATCTTTCTGTCGGCATATAATTCCCGAATAGACTTTGCACTTTGTGCTATCTCTGCTGGGTGGTGAGCATAGTCGCTGAGTAACACTATCTTGTCATTCTTCAGCTTGAAGTCGAATCTACGGTCAACACCTGCAAAGCTTTTCATGCCCTCGCGAATCTCTTCGTCAGTAACACCATTAAGGTGTGCCAATGCCATAGCTGCGACACCATTTTCTATATTAATACTCATAGGCACACCCAGTTGGATGTCTTTAATCTCTACGTCAGGTCCTATGAAGTCGATGAAAATCTCACCATTGCCGATGCGTTCGTTGGCAGCATGGAAATCGCCTTCACGGCGTGCATAGGTATAGGTATTTACCCCCTTCTGTACATTTGGCTGCAATGCCAATCCCGTGTGTATCAATAATACACCACCTGGTTGTATCAGACTGGTATAGTGACGGAAACTTTCCAAATAAGCCTCGTAGGTGCCATAAATATCCAGATGGTCGGGATCAGTGGCTGTTACCACACTCATATAAGGTGATAGCCAGTGGAATGAACGGTCGAACTCATCTGCCTCAATTACAGTGAATGGACTGGTGGCTGAGAGTAACAGGTTGGTGCCATAGTTCTTTGAGATACCTCCTAAAAAGGCCGTGCAACCTACATGTGACTGATGTAGCAAATGTGCCAGCATAGTTGAGGTGGTGGTTTTGCCGTGGGTGCCTGCTACACAGAGACCCTTGCTGTCGTGGGTAATGAGGCCCAGCACCTGTGAGCGTTTCTTCACCTCAAAACCATTGTCATTAAAGTAGCAGAGTTCTGCATGGTCGTGAGGAATGGCAGGTGTATAGACAACCAATGTGGTCTCTTTGTCGTGGCATGCCTGTGGAATAAGGTTCACATTCTCCTCGAAATGAATTTGTGCTCCTTCTTCTATTAATCGTTTGGTAAGCTCGGATGGAGTGCGGTCGTAGCCAGCTACTATCTTGCCTTTTGACAAGAAATAGCGGATAAGTGCACTCATACCGATGCCTCCTGCACCCACAAAATACACGGCTTTTATATCTTCAATCTTTTTCATTTCCCTATCAGTTTTAATACTTCTTCAGCAATAATCTTGGCAGAGTCAGGTAAAGCCAATAAGGCTATATGTTGGCGTAAAGATGCCAACTTATCATCATCTTTCACCGTTTCTAAGGCAACTGCTATCAATTGCTCTTGTGCCTGTGCGTCTTTTACATAGATGGCAGCTTCTTTGTTGGCCAGTGCCAATGCATTCTTTGTCTGATGGTCTTCGGCCACATTAGGCGAAGGCACCAGGATGACAGGCTTTTCCAATAGGCAGAATTCAGATATTGAACCTGCTCCTGCTCTGGAGATAACCAAGTCGGCTGCTGCATAAGCCTTGTCCATTTCTTTGATGAAGTCGGTAACAAATAAGTTAGGGATGTCCTGACCTTGTAATTGATGCCTGATATCTTCAATATAAATCTTACCAGTCTGCCAGATAAACTGGATGTCGGGGTTAGCCTTAATGGTTTCGATGGCTCCCATCAGTGTCTGGTTGATGGTTCTGGCACCCAAGCTGCCTCCTAAGATAAGGATGGTCTTCTTCGTATCGGAAAAGTTGAAAACCTGTAATGCCTCAGCTTTCGAATAATGGTGGGCAAGCAGGTTTTGTCGTACGGGATTGCCCGTCATGATAATCTTATCGGCTGGGAAGAATTTTTCCATACCTTCGTAGGCCACACAAATCTTTGCTGCTTTTTGAGCCAGCAGTTTGTTGGTGACACCAGCGTATGAATTTTGCTCCTGCAATAGGGTAGGGATGCCCATCATAGAGGCTGTCTTTAGCGTAGGACCACTGGCGAAACCTCCTACACCAACGGCGATGTCAGGTTTGAACTCTTTAATGATGCTACGTGCTTTCCATTGGCTGCGAGCAATCTTTATCAAAACAGCAAAATTTTTCCAAAGGTGTTTTCTGTCGAAGCCAGCAATCGGTAAACCAATGATGCGATAGCCTGCATCAGGCACTCGCTGCATCTCCATTCTTCCTTCAGCACCCACAAACAGTATCTCTGCTTCAGGGCGCAGCTCCTTGATGGCATTAGCTATGGATACAGCAGGAAATATATGTCCTCCTGTGCCACCACCACTAATGATTACCCTTGGTGCGTTTCCGTTGTCCATCGCTTTTTCCATATTATCAATACCTTGCTTTATTCTCTATTCCATCAATGTGTCATCGTTTGCCTCTTTCATGTCTGGCTCAAAAGCAGTTTGTGCCTCACTTACAGGTTTCTCCTCCTGCTCACTTTCTTCTTCCATACCTTCTATCGGCTCACTTATCTGTGCAGCTGCTTCTGCCATAGCTTTTTTCTCTTCTTCCAACTTGGCAGTATATCTACTCACACTAAGAATCATGCCAATGTAAGCGCAATTGATCCAGGTAGAGGTTCCACCCTTACTTATAAGTGGCAAAGGCTGTCCCGTGACAGGAACAAGTCCTACGGCTACACACATATTAAACGTAGCCTGCATTACTAACAGCAAGGCGATGCCCAGCACCAGAAATGCGGGGAATGTCCGGTCGCATTTTTGGGCTATTTTACCTGCCCTGATCAAAAGGCAAATATACAGAAATACTACGAAAAATCCACCTATCAAACCTAATTCTTCGATGATTATGGCGAAAATAAAATCGGAATAAGCCTGTGAAAGAAAGTCGCGTTCCACTGAATTACCTGGTCCTTTGCCCACCACATTGCTGGTAGCAATGGCGATACGGGCATGAGCGACCTGGGCACCATCACCCTGGATATCGTATTTGGCTGCAGGCACCTTCTCTTCGCCAAAATTCATAAGACGATGTTTTACCGTAGTGAAACGGTGACCCATAGGAATCTGTTCCAACGTATTGTCAGGTGTAACGGCCAAGAAACTCACAAATAGTAATACGATGGCTCCCAGTGACCCACCCAGCATGATAATCTTTTTCCATTGTATGCGTCCGATGATCATCATCAGGAATACAGTGGCAAACAGCAAGGCACCTGTGGAGTAGTTCTCTGGTACAATGAGGGCACAAACAAAGAACGTGATGCCCAGAATCCACTTGAAAGCCTGTGGACTGGCTCCGTCTTCGGTCTGGCCTTTTGACAGGAAAGCTGCTGTGAGGATGATGACCGACATCTTTGCCAGTTCTGAGGGTTGGAAAGCAACGCCAAAGAAGGTAAGCCAGCGTGCAGCTCCGTTCACACGATCGCCAGAGATAAATCCCATCAGCATGACCACCACCAACATGATTACAGATCCCAGCAGTAGAGGGTAGGCAAAGACGCGAAACCATTTGTAGGGGATGCTGTGCATGAACCATACGATGAACACACCAAACATCAGCAGGATACTGTGTTGGGTGATGGGGCCCCAATGACTTTGGCTCCCATACGTCAAAGTGCTGGATGCACTAAACACCTCAGTGATGGAAATTAGACAGAGCATCAGGAAAATCATCCAGATGACTTTGTCGCCTTTGAATATGGAGTTAATCAGGTTCATGTTTATAATGCCATTGCGTATTCTCTAAATTGGTTGCCTCGGTCGGCCATGTTCTTGAACAAATCGAAGCTGGCACAACAAGGACTCAGCAGTACAGTATCGCCTATGTTGGCCATCTTGAAAGCAGCATTCACAGCATCCTTCATGCCTGTATGGATATCTGCGACTGGAATGCCAAGATGGTCGAAACTCTTATGCAATTTCTCATTATCAACGCCTAAATATACCAAACCCACACATTTTTCTTTCACCAAATCCTCTATTTCTGTATAGTCGTTACCTTTGTCGGTACCTCCTAAGATCAGCACGGTCTTGGTGGTCATACTCTGAAGGGCATACCAGCATGCATTGACATTAGTGGCTTTTGAGTCATTGATGAACTTTACGCCACGTACGGTAGTTATATATTCCAAGCGATGAGGCACTCCTTTGAAGTCGCTCAATGCTTGGCGAATGTTTTCCTTGCTGATGCCAGCCACACAGGCAGAGATACCTGCTGCCAGAGAGTTATAGAGGTTGTGTACTCCTCTCAGAGCCAGTTTCTCCTGCTCCATGTTGAAGTCCATCGGCTTTTTGAATACCACCTTTTCCTCGTCAGCATAGGCGATTGACCCTTCCTCCTTGATGGCAGAGAAAGGATATAGTTGGGCTTTGAGACCGTATTTCTCTAATTCCTTGGCTACGATAGGGTCGTCTTTCCAATAGATGAAGGCATCTTCTTCTGTCTGGTTCTGTGTTATTCTCATCTTTGAGTCCACATAGTTCTGCATCTTGAAGTCGTAACGGTCCAAGTGATCAGGGGTAATGTTCAGCAATACAGCAATGTTGGCACGAAAATCATACATGTTGTCCAATTGGAAAGAACTCAGTTCAATTACATAATAGTCGTGTTGCTCTGTTGCTACCTGTAGCGCTAAACTATTGCCAATGTTACCAGCCAGGCCCACATTCATCCCTGCATTCTTGAAAATATGGTATATCAAAGAGGTAGTTGTGGTCTTGCCGTTAGAACCAGTTATACATACCATCTTCGCATTGGTATATCTGCCTGCCAGCTCAATCTCGGAGATGATGGGAGTGCCTTGCTGCTTTAGCTTCACAATAATGGGTGCTGTCTCGGGAATACCCGGGCTTTTCACTATTTCATCGGCATTGAGAATCTTCTCTTCCGTGTGATGTCCTTCTTCCCATTCAATGCCATATTGATTTAATAACTCTTGGTATTTTGGCTTAATGGATGACATGTCTGAAACGAAAGTTTCAAATCCCTTCACTTTGGCCAGAACAGCAGCACCTGTTCCACTCTCGCCTGCTCCTAAAACAACTATTCTCTTCATAATTAACGAATCTTCAAGGTAATGATTGTAATGGCTGCCAATACAATTGTCACAATCCAAAATCTTACTGTTATTTTTGCCTCATGCAACAATTGCTCAGGTTTCTGGAATTTCACACTGCATCCTTGTTCAACCAGATTCATGCCTGTTCTGAAATGATCGTGGATAGGTGTGCGTTTGAATAACCTTTGTTTTACGCCTTTTTTCTTTCCTGCTTTGTAGTAATAACGCTGCAAGATGACTGACAAGTTTTCTACTAAGAACACACCACAAAGGATTGGTACCAGCAACTCTTTGTGGATGATAATGGCAATTACAGCGATGATACCACCAATAGTCAAACTGCCAGTATCGCCCATAAATACTTGGGCGGGATAAGCATTGTACCACAAAAAGCCTATCAATGCACCCACAAATGCCAGAATATATACTACCAACTCTTCGGAACCGGGTATATACATTATGTTAAGATAGGTGGCAAACTCGATGTGCGATGACACATAGGCCAAGATGCCCAGCGTAACACCTATGATGGCCGAGTTTCCGGTAGCCATTCCATCCATACCGTCGTTAAGGTTGGCACCATTGGATACTGCTGTTACTACAATGATGGTCATCAGCACGAACAGAATCCAACCACCCGTTTGTGCATAGTCGCCTAAAAAGCCCACGATATCGGCATAGTCGAGGTTGTTGCTTTTGAAGAACGGGATGGTGGTTTGTGTGGCCTTGATTTCTTTTGCAGCATGAACCACCACTTTTTCCTGTCCCGGTCTGGATAGTTCAATATTTTGACGTATTACCACCTGTGGACTCAAGTAGAGCGTAAGGCCCACGATAAAGCCTAAACCGACTTGACCGATGATCTTGAATTTGCCATGCAAACCTTCCTTATCGCGCTTGAAAATCTTGATATAGTCGTCGGCAAAGCCTAAGGCGCCCAACCAGATAGTAGTAATAAGCATCAGGATCATATAGATGTTGCTCAGTTTGCCCAATAGCAAACAAGGTATCAGGATGGCAAAGATAATGATGACACCCCCCATGCTGGGTACGCCCACTTTATTTACGCCAAACGGATCGATGTCGGCACTGCGTTGCGTTTCCGTAATTTGTTTCCTCTTCAACAGTTGGATAAACTTAGTACCCCAAATGCTGGATATAAGCAATGATAGAATCACTGCCATCAAAGCCCTGAATGAAGTATATCCGAATACTCCTGCTCCAGGAAAATCCATCTCTTTCAGCCAATCAAACAAAAAGTATAACATTCTATATGCAAAGATTTAGATTTTAAACAATTCTCTCAGTACCTCACGATCGTCAAAATGATGTTTTACACCTTTGATTTCTTGGTAGTCTTCATGTCCTTTTCCTGCCACCAATACCACATCGCCTTTCTGTGCCAGCATACAGGCAGTGCGAATGGCTTCCTTGCGGTCAACGATACTTATCGTTTTTTCCATGTCTTTGGCGTCAAGCCCTGCCAACATATCGTTAATAATATCTTGAGGCTCCTCAAAGCGTGGGTTGTCAGAGGTGATTATTACCTTATCACTCCCTTTGGCTGCTTCTTTCGCCATGATAGGACGCTTACCTTTGTCACGATTCCCACCTGCACCTACAACGGTAATGATCTGTCCCTTGCCATTCATTACTTCCTGCAACGAAGCCAGTACGTTAACCAACGCATCTGGGGTATGTGCATAATCTACTACAGCTGTAATGCCCTTAGGTGAATGGATAGTCTCCAAACGACCAGCTACTGGATATAGTGTGCTCAAGGCAACCAATACATCTTCCTCGCTCTTGCCTAACAGTACGGAAGCGCCAAATACGGCCAACAGGTTGCTGGCATTGAACTTGCCAATGAAATGAACGGCTACCTCATGGTTATTCATATCAAGCAGCATGCCTTCCACATGACTTTCCAATACCTTGCCCTTAAAATCAGCCAGACTTCTTAAAGAATAGGTATATGTCTTCGATTTTGTATTTTGCAGCATCACCAATCCATTTTTATCATCGAGGTTAGTCAGGCTGAATGCATTTTTCGGCATATCGTCAAAGAATTTCTTCTTTGCCTTTAGGTAATTCTCTACCGTCTTGTGGTAATCCAAATGATCGCGGGTGAGGTTAGTGAAGATGCCTCCTGCAAAATTCAACCCGCTAATACGTTTTTGGGCAATTGAATGAGAACTTACTTCCATAAATGCATATTTGCAACCCTCATCTGCCATGCGCCCCAGCAATTTGTTGAGTGTGATGGGGTCTGGGGTAGTGTGATCGGTTGGGATGGCTTCATCATCTATATAGTTGCAGACGGTTGAAAGCAGTCCTACCTTGTAGCCAAAATGCCTGAATATTTTATATAATAAGGTGGCAATGGTGGTCTTTCCATTAGTACCCGTAACCCCCACTAACTCCAACTTATCTGTAGGAAATCCATAAAAGGCGTGGGCCAACTTGCCTACTGCGTCTTCGCTATCTGCCACTTGGATAAAGGTAACAAGTGGATTGGGTTCTGTAGGAACGTCTTCACAAAGAACAGCTACAGCTCCTTTCTCAATGGCGTTAGGAATATAGGTATGACCGTCTGTCTGGGTGCCACGCATGGCCATAAAAAGATGTCCTTGTCCCACTTTACGTGAGTCAATGTTTACATCAGTTATTTCCACTTCCTTGTTCCCAATAACCTGGAGTGGTTGGATTGCTTTCAGTAATTCTGCTAATATCATATTTTTTAATTTTCAATGCAATTGTAATGCTACCGTCTGTCCTTTCGAGAATTTGTGGCCCGAAGGGATGGATTGTCTCGTTACCTTTCCTACACCTGCAATGTTGACCCGTAGTCCTACTTTTTCCAACAAGTAAACAGCATCTTTGGCACCCATACCCACCACGCTTGGCATGATGCCAGCCGTCAGCGCCTGTTGTTCCAATCTTACACCAATAGAATCTTCCGAAGCCTTGCCCCAACTTTCTTTTGATGTCCTACCCTCAGTACGAACATTCAGTTTATTCAGTATATAGGAAGTTTCTGCCAATTCTCCTGATTTTACATTTGGGATAAATACCGATGTACTGTCAACGGCATTTTTCATTTCATAACTCAGGTTCTTGGCAAACACACGTTCTGCAATCTTGCTAAACACGCTACCTGCCATCAAACCACCAGAAGCAGGCAGACCTGGTTTCTGGATAGAAACAATCAAACTATATTTTGGAGCATCAGCGGGGAAATAGCCACAAAAACTCACTAAATATTTCCTGCCTCCTGCTGTATAGCCTGCGGCACCTTGCGAAATCTGCGCCGTACCGGTCTTGCCAGCTACCGCAAACTGCTTGCTGCCTGCGGGTTTGGCCAGTCCCTGGCTCACCACCTTTTCCAATATCGTGCGAATCTTCTCCAAGGTAGATTCTGATGCTATCTTCTCACGGATAATCTCGGTAGGATACTCCTTGACAATCTGTCCGTCTTTCACTGCGGCTTTCACAAATTTGGGCCGTACCATCACACCGTCGTTGGCAATGGCGTTGTAGAAGGTTAATATGTTCAGTGGCGGAATCTGTGTCTCGTAACCAATGCTCATCCAAGGCAAGGTGGTTTTAGCGAAATACCTTTCTTTAGGACCTTTGATGTTGGGCTTTCCCTCACCAGCTATCTGAAGATGCAGTGGCTCTGTGATGCCCAATTTCTTCAATCCATCCACAAACTTCTGTGGATTGTCGTAGTAGTATTTGTCGATGATGGCTGAAACGCCCACATTTGACGATACTTCCAGAATCTTTGTCACGTCAATCACACCATAGCCTCCGCGATTCCAGTTGTGGTCCTTCATAGGTCGGCCATGCATCATCTTCACGCCGTTGCCGGTATCTACTTCTGTATCCGGCTCTATTTTGCCATCTTCCAAAGCTACCATGATAGACGCAGTCTTGAACGTTGATCCTGGCTCCATCATGTCACTGATGGCGTTGTTTCGCATTTCGTAATATTTGCCGTCGTTGCCCTTGCTCATGTTGACTATCGCCTTTACCTCACCCGTCTTCACTTCCATTAAAACGGCCACACCCACCATGGCGTTCAACTCATACAGTTTGTCCACTAATGCTTTTTCGCAGATATCTTGCATATCCACATCGATGGTAGAGATGATATCTGCTCCGTCAACTGGTTCAATATCGGTGATGTTTAAGTATTTGTTCATCACCTTCTGGCGATGAGTCACACCTTTCTTGCCCTTCAACAAAGTGTCGAAAGCCAATTCGATACCATTCTTTGCCCCCAAAGCAGTATCGGCATACACGTCACCTATGGTACGTTGAGCCAACGAGCCAAATGGCCTTTTTCTGTTGTTGGATGCAACCCCCTGCAGACCGCTGCGGTTCTTGCCTAAGTTGAAAAAAGGTAGCTTTTGTACTTCTTTGAATTGGATGTAGCTTATGCGCCTCGGGTAAATCCTGTAGTAACGACTTTTACGATTACGCCCGTTTTGTAGGTGTTGTTTGAAGGCTGCGGCACTTCTGTCGGGGAATATACGATGCAACCCTTCACAGAGGTCGTTCAGATGAAGGTTGAACAGTGAGTCTTTTTTGGCTTGCTCCTTGGCCTTGCGTTTCTCATCGGGGTCGCTTACCATGAAATCCATGTATAATGAATATTCTGGCAGCGAACTTGCCAA
The DNA here is from genome assembly GCA_900313715.1 of uncultured Prevotellaceae bacterium. GTDB lineage: Bacteria > Bacteroidota > Bacteroidia > Bacteroidales > Bacteroidaceae > Bacteroides. Next base: position 1,479 of record OMSH01000115.1, on the reverse strand, counting down.
TAATTTACCATCAGCAGAAAGAATGTTCCCTCTGTTGGGATCCACCATCACGTTCTCTTTTACAAAGCGGTCAGCTACCTCGTTCCAATACCCCCTCTCCTTGAACATGATGATGGCACCTTTGATCACAATGCAAACCCCGACTGTGGCGAACAACACCACAATCAGGAAAAACCTCGTCATTATGCTTCTTTTGTTTACAGCCATATCTGTCTATACTTATTTAATTAAATAAGGTGGAGTCGTGGCAATTTCCAACTCACTCTGTTTGCTCTCAATATATTCTTGTATCTTCGACTGTCTGCTTTTTTCCATCAACTCTGAGCTTCGGGTCAGAGCATCATATTTCACATCGGTCAGCTCAACTTTCAGTTTGTCTAACTCTATGAGCTGTTGCTGACAAGAATAACGGTTGTCAATGTAGAAAAGAATCAGCACCATGATGAGCACCATAAGTTTCCATTGCTTGCGAAACATTTCGTTTGCCAGAATGTCACCACCTAAGATGCTACTCAGCCAAGCGCCCCTTCTCTTCTTTTTTTTCTCCTTGTTTCTCTTATCAGCCATAATTAACAATTATCTACTTTTTCAGCAATCCTCAGTTTGGCACTTCTGCTTCTTGGATTCCGTTCAATTTCTTCATCAGAAGGTATAATTACCTTGTTGTTCACCAACGAATAGGGAGTGTTCACCCTGCCGTAAAAGTCTTTGTCGGCTTTACCTTCTACATTCCCTGTTTTCATTAGGTTCTTCACCATGCGGTCTTCCAAAGAGTGGTAGGTTATCACTACCAGTCGGCCTTTTGGTTTTAGGAGTTTCGTTGCAGTCTGCAGCATCTCTTTCAAGGCTTCCATCTCCTGATTCACTTCAATGCGCAAAGCTTGAAACACCTTTGCCAGCTCTTTTTTTTCTCTGTCTTTGTTGTAAAGAGGCTTAATGACCTCCAGAAAAGCATTGATGGTGTATATCTTTTGCTTTTCCCTCGCCTTACAGATGGTATTAGCCAGTTTCCTGCTGTTTTTCAGTTCTCCGTAAAGGTAAAATACGTCAGCCAGTTTTTCTTCTGTATATTCATTCACTACATCTGCAGCTGTCAGTCCTGCTCGTTTGTTCATCCGCATGTCCAACGGTCCGTCTGCACGAAAAGAAAAGCCTCGCTCGCTCTCGTCGAAGTGGTGTGATGAAACGCCCAAATCAGCCAATAAACCGTCTATCTGTTCCACTCCGTAGTATCGCAGGAAATTCTGCAGATACCTGAAATTGCTCCGTACAAAAGTAAATCTTTTGTCGTCCATTATATTCCTTTCGGCATCTGTATCCTGATCGAAGCTAAGTAGGTGACCATTCTTGCCCAAATGCTTTAAGATCTCTTTAGAATGACCACCTCCACCAAATGTTACATCAACATAGATGCCAGCAGGTTGTATGTTGAGTCCCTCAACACTTTGCTGCAACAATACTGGCACGTGGTAAATTTGT
>OMSH01000108.1 GCA_900313715.1 uncultured Prevotellaceae bacterium | reverse complement strand
TCTGCCATCTCTGGCTTTGGATCCAGCATCTTGAACTGTGCCACTACAGTAGTATCCTTCACATCACGATAGCAGCCTGGCAAATTCAATTCATGTGAGCTCAAACCTGTTCCTGCTGCTGGTGAATACGGCTGAATGGTGTAGCCTTTATAGAGCAGACCCTTTTTGTGCAACTGCGCTAACAGCCACCACAAAGTTTCGATATAACGATTATCGTATGTGATATAAGGATTGTCAGTATCTACCCAGTAGCCCATCTTGTGAGTCAGGTCAGTCCACTCCTTTGTGAACTTCATCACGTCTTTCCTACAAGCGGCATTATACTCTTTTACGGTAATGGTTTTGCCAATATCTTCTTTTGTAATGCCCAGTGCCTTTTCCACTCCCAACTCAACAGGCAGTCCGTGTGTATCCCATCCGGCCTTACGTTTCACCTGATAACCTTTCATGGTTTTGAATCGGCAGAAAACATCTTTGATGGAGCGAGCCATCACGTGGTGGATGCCAGGCATACCGTTAGCAGAAGGAGGTCCCTCGAAGAACACGTATGAAGGACAACCTTCACGTTCTGTCATGCTTTTCTCGAAGATGTGGTTTTTCTCCCACTGAGCCTGCACTTCCTTGTTGATATCCGACAGATTAAAGTTGGTATATTCAGCAAAATTCTTACTCATTTTACCCTTATTTTAGTAGTTCACTTATTTAACAAGGCGCAAAGATACACCTTATTTCTTTAATAACAAAAAATAGAGGTTGAAAAGTTACCAACCATTCCTATTTAGAAAATATATTGGCAATATCCTTTTTAATCCGAAAAGGGTTTTGTATTTTTGCAGTTCTGAATAAATACAAATCTGAAAAATATGGCAACAGTTAAACCATTTAAGGGCATACGCCCACCCCAAGCTCTTGTTGAGCAGGTCGCTTCAAGACCTTACGACGTACTGAACTCTGAGGAAGCTCGTCAAGAGGCAGAAGGCAATGAAAAATCACTGTATCACATCATCAAGCCGGAAATTGATTTCGAGCCAGGCACCGATGAACACGACCCTCGTGTTTATCAGAAAGCAGCAGAAAACTTCCAAATGTTCCAAGACAAGGGTTGGCTGGTGCAGGATGAGCAAGAGAATTATTATATCTATGCACAGACTATGAATGGCAAGACACAATATGGCCTCGTTGTGGGTGCATATGTGCCTGACTACATGAATGGCATCATCAAGAAGCATGAGTTGACACGCCGAGACAAAGAGGAAGACCGCATGAAACATGTTCGTGTGAACAATGCCAACATCGAGCCCGTGTTCTTTGCCTATCCCGACAATGCTCAGTTGGATGCTATTGTGGCCAAATATACGAAAGAGAAACCTGTATATGATTTCATTGCTCCTGGCGACGGTTTCGGACACAAGTTCTGGATTATTGACCAACGTGCTGACATCGATGCTATCACTGAGGAGTTCGCAAAGATTCCTTATCTTTACATAGCAGATGGTCATCACCGTAGTGCTGCAGCAGCATTGGTAGGCGCAGAGAAGGCAAAGCAGAACCCACATCATAAGGGCGATGAGGAATACAATTACTTCATGGCTGTAGCTTTCCCTGCTTCACAGTTGACTATTATCGACTACAACCGTGTAGTGAAAGACCTCAATGGTTTGACAGAAGCCGAGTTCTTGGATGCCTTGAAGGAGAACTTCGATATTCAGGAGGCAGGAACAGAGATTTACAAGCCTGCTCGCTTGCACAATTTCTCACTTTACTTAGGTGGCAAATGGTACAGCCTTACAGCCAAGCCAGGAACCTATAACGACAGTGATCCAATCGGAGTACTGGATGTTACCATCTCTTCTAATTTGATTCTTGATAAAATACTAGGAATCAAAGACCTGCGTTCTGACAAACGAATCGACTTTGTGGGCGGTATTCGTGGTCTTGGCGAACTGAAACGTCGTGTTGACAGTGGCGAGATGAAGGTGGCATTGGCCCTCTACCCTGTAAGCATGAAACAATTGATGGACATTGCCGACAGTGGTAACATCATGCCTCCGAAAACTACCTGGTTTGAGCCTAAGCTGCGTTCTGGTCTTGTCATCCACAAACTGGTATGAGCGAACAGGTAAAGTTGGAGATGTTCACTGCAGATCTGGATTCTGATCTGGAACTACAGTATTCACAAGAAGGAGTAAGAGCGGGATTTCCAAGTCCCGCTCAAGACTATACAACCGAAGCCATCGACTTGAACAAAGAACTGGTACACCACCCTTCTTCTACATTCTATGCTCGCTGCGTAGGCGACTCAATGAAAGATAGTGGTATTGACGATGGCGACCTGCTTATCATCGATAAGAGTCT
>OMSH01000104.1 GCA_900313715.1 uncultured Prevotellaceae bacterium | reverse complement strand
GCCTTCCTTAGTACTGATGGTAAAGATATTAGACCAAGTAGCAACGTCTCTGTTCATGAAAACGTTAGAGGGGTCAAGAGTACGCTTGCCATCAACAATGAAAGCATAGGTGTAAAGTTCTCCCTCAAGTGGAGCGGTGGTGTAAGTCCATACGCCAGCTTCCTCTTTCATGTCGGCTGAGCGCTCGGTAAGCATGTCACCGGTAACTTGCACTTTCACAGCCTTAGGGTTGATGTACCTGAATGTAACGGTGTTGTCGGCATTGATTTCAGGAGAAACGATGCCAGTGCCAGGCCCTAAAGCCTGCTGGGCAAATGCCATTGAGCCACAAGCCCAGATTGCCAAAGTCAATAATGTCTTTTTCATAATACAGATTCTTAAATTAAAGTTTATATGCAAATGTACGCAAAAAACTGAAAGAACTATGTATATTTGCAAGAAATAACTTATTAGAATCAAAAATATGAAAAGAAAGAATTTATTTATGATGGCTTTTGCCGCATTGTTGGTAGGTTGTACTCCCTCAGTCGACAAATCCGATTTAAATCCAGTACTTACTATTGAGGGCGGACAGATTCAGGGAGTTCCATCAGATGCAGAAGGCGTAATCGTTTATAAAGGTGTGCCTTATGCAGCACCTCCTGTAGGTGACTTGCGTTGGAAACGTCCTCAGCCTGTAATAGCTTGGGAGGGCGTGAGGGTGGCTGACAAATTCAGTGATGCGGCTATGCAGCGCACCCGTAACCCCCAGGATGGGCAATATGGTACTGAGTTCCATTTTTTGAACGATGACCCTCATTACTCAGAGGATTGTCTCTACTTAAATGTATGGGTGCCAGAAGAGGCACCTGGACATCCTGAAAAGAAACTGCCTGTAGCGATGTGGGTACATGGTGGAGCTTACTTTGGAGGTTGGGGCTTTGAGACAGAGATGGATGGTAATGCTTGGGCACAGCGTGATGTTATTTTGGTAACTATCAACTATCGTTTGGGTATTTTTGGCTTCTACAATCATCCTGAGCTCTCTGCAGAAGACCCCGATCATGTGTCTGGCAATTATGGCTTGCTTGACCAGATTGCTGCTTTGAAGTGGGTGAAAAACAATATCGCACAATTTGGTGGCGACCCAGATAATATTATGATATTCGGACAGAGTGCTGGTGGTGCCAGCATCCGTAATCTCTGTGCTTCTCCGTTGAGCAAAGGTTTGATTTCCAAAGCAATTGTTCAGAGTGGTGGTGGCTTGGGCGAATTTATCTCTACTGGTGATGACAAGTCACAAGCTGATTTTGATAATGTGGGAATAGAACTTATGAATGCGATGGGTTTCAAGTCGCTGGCTGAGATGCGTGCTGCCAGCGCCCTGGATGTTTATGATGCACACGGTAGGGTGCCTCGTGGTATTGGAGGTATGCTGTCGCCACATACTGATGGCGTGATACTGAGCAAGAGCTTTGACCAGGCTACCTATGATAAAACATTGGCTGACGTACCTTACATGTTAGGTTATACAGGTGATGATATGATGGATTTGAGCAAGCCTATCCTGAGCTTTGCTGCCGTACGTGACTCGTTGTCAACGCAACCTACTTACTGCTATTTGTTTGACCGTAAGTTGCCAGATGATGGAAGAGAATGCTTAAAGGGTGCCTTTCATAGCAGTGAATTATGGTTTGTGTTCCATACCTTAGGCCGTAGCTGGCGTCCATTTACAGAAGCAGACTATAAGCTCTCAGATGAAATTGTTGATGCTTGGACGAACTTTGCAAAGTATGGTAATCCAAATGGCAAGACAGGTAACACCTGGGCTCCTGCTACTAAGGACACCCCTGTGATTTATGAATTCAAGATAAAAGAATAGGGCGGGTTGTTTTGAAACAAGAAAAGGGGACAATTACTGTCCCCTTTTCTTGTCTAATCGGCTTTTGATATTATGCCCATTCTTCCAACATTTTTTCTGTAACGAATTTGAGGTTGTTGAGAACAATGGCCTCACGAGCCTGTTCGTTGTTGTCGGTGCGGAACACTAAGATGCCCTTGCCTGC
>OMSH01000113.1 GCA_900313715.1 uncultured Prevotellaceae bacterium | reverse complement strand
TTCAATGACAACGCATGGCAACCAGCAGAGATTATCGCACAGCGTGATTGGGTGAACTTCGACTTCATGGCACGCTACGACGAACCTGTGAAGGTGCGTGAGACACTCACTGCACAACGCGTCATGCCTACGCACAGCGCCGATCAGCACACCTTTATCTATGATATGGGTGTCAACATGGTGGGAGTGCCGCAAATCACCATCCCCGCAGGCTACTTGCAGAAAGGTGATGTGGTCATCATCCGTTATGCCGAGCAGCTCTATCCTGGCTTCAAGGGCGATGAGAAATACTACGTCGATACCTATGGCACCAAGGGCAAGAACATTGCAGGACGTCCTCTGTATGAGACCTTCCGTGCCGCTTTGGCATCCGATTTCTACGTGGCAAAGGGCAGTGAAGAGGTGGTGATACAGCCTACCACCACTTATCGTGGCTATCAGTACATCCAGATTACCCTGCCTAACCATAAGGGTGCGTTGCCAACAGCCAACATCAAGGGTTTGGTGATGTCAAGCGACAACCTGCCTACAGGCACTTACGTGGCTACAACTGCCGACGGCAACAAGACAGCGAACCTGGTCAACCAGCTTATCAAGAACATCCAACGCAGTCAGTTAGGCAACTTCTTCACCATACCTACCGACTGTCCTCAGCGTAACGAGCGCATGGGATGGACAGGCGATGCACAGGCCTATACCCGTACCGCTACCTACAATAGCGACGTGCAGAACTTCTTCCGTCAGTGGATGGTGGCCCTTCGTGCAGACCAAGGCGTGGGCAGCGACAAGGATGCTCCTGGCGGCATTGGTAGTACCGTACCTACCTATAACCAGCAGGACGATACCTCATTTGCTGATGGTACCACATGGGCAGCAGCCGTGTGCATGGTGCCCTGGCAGCTCTATATCCAGTATGGCAACACGCAGGTGATTCGTGAGAACATGGAGGCGATGATGGCATGGCTTAACGGTATGGACTTCTACGATTTCAGCGAGCAATATCCACATCTCTCCGCAAAGGCAAGCGGTCTGGCGGATTGGCTGGCTATGGACAACAACACGCCATCCGATTTGGTAAACAATGCCATCTATATCTATATGATGGAGGTAACCGCTTATATGGCAGATGTGATAGGCGAGAGCGACTATGCACAGACCTTGCGTGAGCGTCGTGAGGCAGCCCTGAAGGAATGGAACGAGGCGTATGTCGATCCTGCAACAGGCAAGACACGCAGTGCCGACGGCAAGAAGATCATCCACTCCCAGGCATCCTACGCCACACCGTTGAACTTCAACTGCTTCAACGAGCAGAACAAGGCTAAGGCCATCGAATACCTCGCAGCTTTGGCAGCCAATCCTTCTGCCAGTGGCGACGGCTCTATGAAGTTCCCTGCCTATACCATCACCACAGGCTTCTCAGGCACGCCTAACATCCTGCCTGCATTAAGTCGTAACGGCAAGGCAGCAGAGGCCTTCCGCATGTTCACCTGCACCGATTTCACCTCATGGCTCTATCCTGTCACCAAGGGAGCCACCTCCGTATGGGAGCGTTGGAACGGTTTGGAAGTGGCGTTTGGCAAGAACAACCAGAACAACATGAACTCCTTCAACCACTTCGCTTTAGGGGCCGTAGGACAGTGGATGTATGAGTACCAGTTGGGCATCACCTCCGACCATGTGCATGGCAATGGAGGCTACCAGCACTTCATCCTGCAGCCCTCTGCAGGAGCCAACTACACCTCGCTTGAAGGCAGCTACCGCAGCAACTACGGCGATGTCAAGAGTGCCTGGAAGGCTGACGGCAAGGGCAAGATGACAGCCTACACCGCCACTGTTCCTGCCAATACATCGGCTACACTTTACCTGCCAGTAACAGCTTCGTCATACGACAATGCGACAGGTGTGCGCTATGTAGGCAAGACGCAGCACAATGGCGTTGAATGTGCCCAGTATGAGCTCACCTCTGGCACCTTCAGCTTTGAGTTGCAGGGCAACAAGGTAGTAGTGAAATAAAATACAATTAAACAATAAAATACAATTAAACAATAAAATAAGCAGTCAATAGCTATGAAACAGGAAAGAGAAAGTTTTGATAAGCGTCGTCATTTGATAGGAGCGATATTAGGACCATTGTGTGCCATTGTATTGTGGCAGACAAAGATAGATGGACTCAGCGACCCTGCACACCATCTGCTGGCAATTATGTCGTTAGTGGCAATATGGTGGATAACAGAACCGGTTCCCATTGCCATAACATCGCTGTTGGGATCCACTCTCTGCGTCCTGTTTGGAGTGGCATCAATGCATGATTCTTTTGCCAATTACGCTAATCCTATGATATTTCTCTTTATGGGTGGCTTCCTGCTTGTAAAGTCAATGATGGTCAATGGACTCGACAGGCGAATAGCTTACGGCATAATGTCCATGCGCTGGGTGGGCGATTCTCCGCGTCGGATTTTCCTGGCTATCGGACTGGCATGCATCATTTGTTCGGGATGGGTCAGCAATACCGCCACTTGCGCCATGATGTTCCCTATCTCGTTAGGTCTGCTTGAAACCATACGGGAGATGATGGCTCAGAATGGCAAGATGATAGACCTGAAGAACTACAAGTTCGCCACCGGTATGATGCTCATGACAGCATACGCATGTTCCATCGGTGGCGTGATGACTCCTATAGGTACTACTCCCAACCTTATGATGTTAGGATTCCTGGAGGAATTGGCACCGCAGGCACCTGCGATATCTTTCTTCGACTGGATGATATGGGGCTCGGTGGTGATGGTGCTCTACTTCATAGTTGCATACGTGGTGCTGATGTGGATGTTTCCTGCCGATGTGTCGCACATTCATGGTGCACAGGACATGATAAAGAAGAAAGTACAGGAGCTGGGTAGGTTGACACGAGGTGAGAAAAACACTATATTGGCTTTCTCTGTTGCCGTACTGTTGTGGGTACTGCCAAGCATACTGAGTATCATCTATGGCGCCAAGTCACCACAGGTGCAGTTCTGCAACGACCACTGCCCGGAAGGACTTGCCGCTGTGGTGGCAGCACTGCTGCTTTTCTTCCTGCCTACAGATACAAAGAAGGGTACCATGACGCTGACATTGAAGGAGGGTATCGAGGGTGTCGATTGGAGCACTCTGTTGCTCTTCGGTGGAGGTCTCTCAATGGGTGCGCTTATCTATACCACTGGACTTTCTGAATGGATAGGTGGCGGCATCAAGGATGTTCTGGGCAACACCCCGTCAGAATGGATGTTCATAGCCTGCTTCTGCGTTATCACCCTGCTCATGGCCGAAGTAACCTCACATACCGCAGCCATCAACCTCATGGGTTCCATATCCATCAGTACGGCGGTATCAATGGGCTTCAGTCCTGTACCTGTGGCAGTGGCTGTGGCATTGGCATCGTCACTGGGCTTCATGCTGCCTGTATCCACTCCGCCTAACGCCATCGTCTATGCTTCAGGAATGGTTCCAATCACAAAGATGATAAAGTCGGGAATCGTCATCGATATCATCGGTGTGTTTGCCATCACCATACCTGTTGTCTTATGGCTCGTAAAGGCTGTTATGGGGTTATAGGCGGTTTACCTCAGTAATCCTTCGTGTCAAGTTCAGAAGCCTTGCCCTTGTAGTTAGGACTACGTTTCTCCAGGAACGAGTTGATGCCTTCCAGATAGTCGGCACCTTTGTAAACTCGGGTCCTGTAGGCGTTGATACGTTCAAAACTCTCAGATGGGATTACTGTTGCTGCCTTGCTCAGGATGCGGAACTGTCGTTTGATGGCACTGATTGACAAAATGCTGTTGCGGCGCAGTGGGTTGCAGAACTGTTCTTCGAGAACGTTCTCCAGATCTTCTAAGTCTGCCACACGGTTGATGAGCCCCACGTTCAGGGCATCTTCTGCCGTGATAGGGGTAGCCAGGAAAAACATCTCACGTGCCTTGTTCATACCCAACTGGTTGATGAAGTGCATGATACCCGATGCATTATAGGGAATACCTATCTTGGCGGGTGTGATGGCAAAGGTGGCTGTACGCGAACTGACTATCATGTCGCACGACAGGCATAGGTCGCAAGCACCGCCCCATACGGTGCCACTGACACAGGCAATGACGGGGATGGGGGTCTCTTGTACCTTCCTCAGCAGTTTCTCCATCGGCACGTCATACGCCAGTGGATCGTCACCGTTCTGTGGCAGTTCCCTGATATCGTGTCCGGCACTCCAAACACCTTTCTTACATTGTGCCTTAATGACAATACCCACACACTCGCTTTTGTAGCCAGTGTCCAGGGCATCTCTTAACTCCTGACACATTTCATCACTCAGACAGTTGAAATGGTCGGCATTCTGCATCTCCACATAACAGATGCGATCTTTGATAATAGTATTTACTAGCATATGTTAATTTCTTTACTTTAAAGTACTTTTATTTTACCTCATATACGAAGTTGCTGTCCTCTGGGCCTTGAAGGTTGTTCCATTTAATGGTGTAACTGTCAATGCCTGCAGCTTCGGCAGCCTGCTTCATCAATTCGGGATTGTTGTCGAACTAAACCTATAATGGGCAAAATTATAAAAAAAAACTATATAACAAACATAACAGAGAATAAATTGACCGTATAGACACTTTTTCCGTCTCCGTGTTTTTCTATGACATAGCGCTGCGGTTCATTAAGAAGCCAGGGGCGTCAACGGATAGACAAGATTCACGATGATGATATTGGCTGCCAGGATGATCAGGTTCATCAGCAGACCAATGCGTAAGAAGTCACTGAACCTGTAGCCACCAGGACCATATACCAGCATGTGGGTAGGTGAACCTATTGGTGTAGCAAAACTGCTGCTCACGCTTATCATCAGTGCGATGAGGAAAGGAAATGGCTCGTAGCCCAACTCCTCTGCAGTCTCATACATGATGGGGAAGAACATGGCACCTGCAGCAGTGTTCGAAATGAATTCCGTTGCGAAGGTACCCACAAAGCAGATGGCGGTCATTACCACGATGGGATTGGTGCCACACACGTCGAGGATGCCAAAAGCCAATTGCTCGGCAAGTCCTGTCTTCTGTATAGCTGTTCCCAGTACCACTGAACCTGCAAATACCATGAGGATGTCCCAGTTGACGGCTTTCATGGCCTGGTCCGGACTGCAGCATCGTGTTATGAGCATGGCGAATGCCGCCAGGAAGGCGCATTGCAGCAGTGGCATGATGTTCAGGGCTGAAAGCACCACCATCGCTATCATGATGGCAACAGAGATAAACGTCTTGGAACTGAAGTTTGCCACCGCCATGGAGTCAAAGAAATACAACTGCGATTTCAAGGTATCTTTATTGAAATCTACGTGTCGTGGACATTCCAGCAACAGGGTGTCACCTGGTTGCAGCACTACTTCTCGGGGCGACTCATTGATGCGTGTGCCTTGACGGCTCACAGCCACCAATACCATGTTGTTTTTCTTCTCAAAGTCGGAGGAGTTGATTTTCTTACCGATCAGCGGACTGCCAAAGCTCACAAAAGCAGTTTGCAATTGGCGTTTCTTGTCTATTTCCTTCATGCTGAAGACATAATGGTCAGCATTCACAAGTTGGTGACTGTCTTTCAAATCTAAGATTTCATCAACCTGACCGGTAAATACCAGACGGTCGCCTCCCATCAAAACTTCATCATCCGGCACTGGAGAAATCACCGCATCATAATGAATCAACTCTATCAGATGGCCACCATGCACGTCGTTCAGATTGCTTTCGGCAATAGTCTTGCCAATATAAGGATTGTCTGAAGGTACCAGCAGTTCTACTGTATAATCAGTAGTGGCTTCGAAAGCCGATTCGGGCGCTTTGCGATCAGGCAACAGGCGGCGTAGGGCTATGATGCTCAGCACACCGATGAACAGGCAGAACAAACCTGGGATGGTGGTGGCCATGATGTTCATCGTATGACCGGTATGGTTGGCATAGAGACCGGAAATAATAAGGTTAGGCGGTGTGCCGATCAGTGTACAGATACCTCCCATGCCAGAGGCATAGCTCAACGGAATAAGCAGTTTCGAGGGTGAGATGTTCAGTTTCTTCGACCACATCTTGACGATATCCACAAACATCGCCACCACAGTGGTATTGCTCAGGAATGAGCTCAGGGCAGCTACAGGCAGCATCAGTCTCAGCACTGCCTTCGTGTAGGTATTAGGCTGTCCCATAAGGTGTTTCACTATCCACTGCAACACTCCGGTGTGTGTCATTCCTGCCACCACCACAAACAGTACGCCAATCACTATCACCGACGTACTGCTAAAGCCCGAGAACGCCTCTCCGGCATCCAGCACTCCTGTCAGATAGATAACCGCCATGGCACCTAAGAACACCAAGTCGGTACGCAGCTTGGTAAACAGCAGTATGGTAAACATCGACAGTACCGTGACAATGGTAATAATCTCGTGAACAGAAAAGCCTAACACTTCCATTTCCATAATCCATGATTTTAATTATTCTGCTAAATTACTACAATTCGCTTATGTAACCAAATTTTAGTAAATTTTTTTACTATCCCCCCAATGCGCGTCTTGCAAAAATAGTAATTTAGAGGTGGGATGTTATCTAATTTTTGTATATTTGCATCCATATAATAATAAAGTAATTTAACCTATGAGCTACAAACGCAATATTTTACGCCATTTCTTAATGTCTGCAGGCTTCTTGTTTGCTGCAGCAGTGGCATTTTCTTCATGTTCGGATGATGATGATAAGGGGAAAGACACCCCATCACCATACGACAGTCTTAAACCAGTTGGCTTCGGTGAGAACACTACTGGAGGCAATAACCAGAACGTCAGTGTGGTAAGAACAGCTGCCGATTTAATCGCAGCTGTGAGCGGCACTAATGCTGCTACGGTCTATGTACAGGGCAGCATTACGCTCGACAAGATTATTTCTGTGGGTTCCAACAAGTCTATTATCGGTCTCCCGGGCGCCACCATCAGCAACTTGA
>OMSH01000147.1 GCA_900313715.1 uncultured Prevotellaceae bacterium | reverse complement strand
GTATTCTGGTTTGAACTCTCCACGTTTCAACTCAAAGGCGACAAGACTTCTTAGGCGACGTGAGAAGAAAAGCAGATCAATGATAAACTCCTGTCCTGAAACTTCTATTCGGTATTGATTGCCCATAAAGGTGAAATCTGAACCGAATGCCATAATGAAGTTCTTTACATTCTGGATGATACGTTGTTCTATCACCCTTTCATCAACTAATTCTGGATCTTCAATGTTAACGAAATCGAGCAAATATTCATCCTTGAACGATTGAAGGGCACGCTGCTTGAAGGCTGCATTATCAATCGTCTTATTAAAGTTGGTCTGTTGGATGGTGCCTTCTTTGGAATATAAGTTCTCTTTAAGGTGATATTTCAACGTTTCTTTACTCCAAAATTCCGTTGCACATTTTCTTATATAAAATAAACGTTCTTCTATTGTTTTTGTATTTCTTATAATCTCCCTATGATGAGTGAAACCTACCATTAAGAAATATTCAAAATCAGTTTCTCCTAAATCGGCAGTTGTTAGCTGCCGATTTAATAACATGCTAATATCCAGTTCTTTATCTAAATCGGCAGCTAATGGTTGCCGATTTAGAACAGGATTCCATGCCTCATAGAATATACGCATATTCTTAATGTTCGTTTCAGAGAATCCTGTCAGTCCTGGTAATTCCTGCTGTAACATTTTCGAGATGACTCCTATGGCATTAGTATTCCATGCACCAACTCTACTATGTACTGATACATAACTGCCAACCCAATAATAAAGAGCCAACACTTCTTTATTGACATGCCGAGCTGCCCGATAGCGACTTTCAAGAATCGCCTGTTTAATGTCTTTTACAGCTTTTATATATTCTGGAGTTATAGTATAATCCATTATTTGTGAGATTAAATAAACGTTTCGGAAATAATGATCTGTGGGTCGCTGACTTTTGGCATAGCCTTTTCCTGCATCTCGTTGCTCATTGTTTGGTATTCATCAATGAGTTCTGCCAAAGTCTGTTTCAGCTTAGCTTCATCTTCCTTGATTTGGACTTTATCACCCTTATATGGTTTAGAGAGGTCACGTAAGCGACGAGGCAGCTGGGTATATATGCCTTTATTTATATAGTCTGTAAGAATGCGACATTGCACTTTTGTAGTGTTGTCAGGAACTACTTGCAAAATCCGTCGTAGGAAGTTAAGGGCAGTCTTTGAAATGTTATCGAGGTCAGTACGATTGATAGAAGATTCGTCAGCAGCCTCAACATATTCCTTAGTGTATTTGCCCAAAGCACGGCTCACATGTCCATAGTTCTTGCTGTCAGGCAGGAATGGGGCTGCCTGTTCCTCTGGCTTTGCCTTTAGGTACTTGATAGCCTCCAAGAAATCAATAGGCTTTACAGCCTTATCGGTAGCAAGATAGAACTCTGTCTTTACATCTGACGAAACATAAATGATAGATTTATCTGTATGTTTGCCTGTGTTGCGAGCCACACGACTCTTTAACGGCAATTGCTTCACTTTGTCGTATAGATCGCGATTGTTATGATAGACATCACGCAGTTCGCGTATCAAAGTCAACTTCTCGTCCATACTATCCTTTACATTGCTATCGAACATCTGGAACTGCTTGACTATTTCTTCCTTGGAATATATCTGCACATCTTCGCCAAAAGCAGAGTGGAAACCTTGCAACTTGACAAGTGCATTTTCGTAGAGTTTGATTTGCTCATTACCCTGAGGTGAAGGGTAGAACATATAATTATAGATAAACTCAGCCACAGAACCAATACGATTCACACGTCCAATGCGCTGCATCAGTCGAGAGGCATTCCAAGGAGAATCGTAATTGACAATCATGTGTGAGCGATGCAGATTGACACCTTCCGCCAACACATCAGAAGTCAGAATAATGTTATACTGGTCTTTCTGTACTTCGCTATTAGCATCGAAATTTTCCTTGATTATCGTTGCCTTCTTGTCACGGTTCTCAGCAGTAATGGTCAGCACATCTTTTCTTCCAAGTTCATTTTCCAGCCTTTCTTTGAGATAGTTCAAGGTATCGACACTTTCTGAGAATACCACCAACTTTCCCGATACATTTCGATTGTCAAAAAATTCTGTTTCAAGTTTTTGGCGGAACAAGTCAAACTTCTGGTCATCGTGTTCTTTCTCCCAATCGGCATTCAGAGCTTCAAGAACCTGTTTGTCGTGACGAAGCATCTCAATGAAATCAGGGTCAAAATCGTCGGACTTATAAAGAATATCGCTTTGCTGATAGCCTTTCTTCATGGCCAGTTCTATAATCTGGTCAAGTTCCAAACCTTTTGCCTGTAACTCTTTAACATTCAACTCTGGTGCAATGATGACCTTGTTCTCTGCGAACATCTTTAACATATCGTTGGTGATACGAAGCAAAGTAGCCAACGAAAGTTTGAAAGCATGGAAACTACTTTCCAGACGTTTCACCATGTGAACACGATATATGCCTGCTAATGTCTGACCAACATGAACAGCATTACGGTATCTAGCTCGATATTCTGGTTTTAAGAATTCCACAGCACGATAACGGGCATAATGCAAATGCGGATCAAACTTATCATCCGAAAGAACATTCAGAGTGTAGAAGAAACGCCTACTGGTGTCTGCATCCATCTTATATTCCAACGAAATAGGAGGTTGCGGCTTGGGGAATATGATACCCTGAAGCTGTAAATCCTTCTTATATTCAGGATCGTTTTCAATGTTATGACGTGTACGACGAACAGTAACCTTGTCAATCACTTTCTCACGAATAACTTCATAGATTTTATCAACATCAGCAGTCACATCGCGAGTCTCGCGCTCTTTCATCAATAATCTGTATGCTTTGATGTATTCTGCAAAAAAAGCCTTTAGATTTGGAATACCATCAATAGTACAGTTCTGGCTATCTTGGAATAACAAAAGAAGATTGAGTAAATCGTCTGGACGGTTGTTCAATGGTGTTGCAGAAAGCAGCATCACTTTCTTTCGCTGATTCTTCAACAAACCAGAGTTTATACAATCTGCCTTACAAATCTTTTGCAATTCATCGTATTTACCTGCACCATCGTTACGGAAACCATGCGCTTCATCGACAATAATCAAGTCAAACTCTTCTTTCGCTTTGTATTGTTCTTTTCCCTCCAGCACACTTGATAGTTTGCCATTAGTAATGAATTGTGCCTTTCTGGAGATACCAAATAACTTGAATGTATTTTCCCAGTTCTCACGCAAAGCTGGTGGGAACACCACAAGGACACTTGTGTTCTTTCCATTGGCCTCTATGAATCGCTTTGCTATCATAGTGGCAATTACCGTTTTTCCTAAACCAACCACATCAGCAAGGAATAATCCATTATGACGCATCAACATCTGGAATCCCTGAATCACAGCATCTGTCTGGTATTTCAGTTCCATAACGCCATTAGGCAACTGTATCGAGAAATCATCCTCAATCTGGTCGCCAAATGTATCTATGAGAACCTTCAAATAGATTTCGTATGGTGTAGGTTGATAACCTAAGTAAGTCTTTTGTTTGATGTTTTCAACATCATCAATAGTCAATGTAATGGCTTCTTCCCATAACTTCTTAAACTCTGAGTGACAGTAATCCACATCGTCATAATCCTTCATAGCCACATTCAACTCATATCGAGGTGATTGTGTGGCGCCAAGTCCTGAATCAGAAATATTGGAAGAACCCATGATAACCCAACCATCAGTATTTTCATTGTGGTTATTGGGAAGACAGAGATAGAACTTTGCATGGAGATTCTTTGTCGCGTGAATCCTCATCTGAAGTCTGCCATCTACTAGGTCCTGGCACATCTGTAAGATTCCTTCCTCAACTTCTGGAGCATATCGCGCATTGACAATATCCTGTCTGAATTCCTCATCATAGATTGCCTTCGCCTTTTCCTCATTTTCTAGCATAAGCATAGCTTTATTGTGACGACGGAAGATATCATCGATATTGATGCCAACCAATATCTTTATTTCCTTGACATCGTTCAACTCTTTTCTAAGCTTAAAGTAGCCAGAAGAGCGGAAGAAACCCACAACAGCCAGAAAACGATCAAAGTTAGCCATATTACATGCAATCCCCTTTAACTTATCGAAAAGGGTATTGCCTGTATCGTTATTAAAAAACTTACTGCTCATATTTTCTAATTCACTTTCGTGCTAGAACTTTGTATTTCCTCGTTTTCAAAAATACAAGTCTTTTTAATCTATAATTGTTTTTAAGATTGTTCAAGTTTCACTAATAGCTCCAATCCTTTCTTTGTCAGATAGTAAGCCTGATCGGTACGACTTGCAGCATCTGGATAAAGCATCGCCACGTAACCTTCAGAAATTGCAGGCTTAATATAGCTATCACGCAAG
>OMSH01000214.1 GCA_900313715.1 uncultured Prevotellaceae bacterium | reverse complement strand
TGGGGGAATGGTTGAATGATGGCATCCACGATTTAGAAACAAGTGTCATTTTGACTTCGGTCAAGATGTATCTCGACCCGATTATTTGCAACAAAACATTTGAAGTGGATGGCAAGAAAGTAGGTTATCTGATGTACGACAGTTTCGACCTCGACTCGACAGATAAACTCGTCAACGTGTGCAAGCAGTTCAAAAGTGAAGGCGTTACTGAACTGATTCTCGACTTGCGCTACAATGGTGGAGGATATGTTTTTACCGAAAACCTATTGGCTTCCATGCTGGTTCCTGAAGCCAATGTACAAGCTGGCAATCTTTATGAGCAGGAAATCTATAATGATGTACTTACCGAAGCTTTCTCAAAACGATATGGTGAAGACTTCAACAAGACCTATTTCTCTTATAATCACGAATATGGGGAGAAAGGGGAAGCTGACTACAAAATTATTTCAACGAATGGTGCCAACATCGGTCTTACTAAGATATATGCCATCGTCTCGAGCGATACAGCATCGGCATCTGAGGCTCTTTTAGTGGGTCTTAGTCCGTATATTGACATTGTCATCATCGGTGAACAGACTCATGGTAAATATTGTTCAGGTTATATCCTGAGCGTTGAAGACATTTACAATACCCCCCCTATATCCATCAGCAAATGGGGCATCTATGTTATGGTGTCCACTTACGCCGACCGTAACAACAAGAATATAGCTCGTCCTGTAGGCATTATACCAAATATTGAAGCCAAAGATACTCCTTGGGAAGGACTCTCCATTGGCAACGAAAACGAGACCATGCTGAAAGCTGCTCTTCAGGCTGCCGGCAAAGTCTATCCATCAGTTGCTGTTGCTACAACTCGTTCGTTTGAGGAGAAACCAACTATGGAAATCAAGATGATGCATAAGAAATTTAAGTTCGGCAATCGCATTATGCAACTGCCCAGCAAACTTAAAGATACTCAGGATTTAAGATAAAACAGATGGCTGCTTTTGGGCAGCCATCATTGTTTATATCATTATTCAAATCTGCTTACAAACGTAAAGGTGTCTTGAATCTTTCCTGATAAAAGATTATGCACATATATCGTCAACTGGCCTTCATTTACCTTTCCCTCTATCACGGTGGGAAACCTCTCTGGTAGCTCACGACGGTTTTCACCGCTACCCGTATATCCCATCTCGGGGCCACCACCAATTATTTGTGCCCAACGACGATCCTTGGTAGGTGCATCATAGCGGTAACGGTGCTGATGAGCCGTGATAATAAGTTGACAGCCCGCCTTCTCCAGCAAAGGACACCAAAGCTGGGCACATGTGCGTTGCCACATAGCAAAATCGGTAGAGTATTGCGGGTCTTTGTCGGCAGGCGATACATCACCAGGATTAAAGCTTGGATCAGATTCAAAGAGCGGTATGTGACAAAAAGCCACCAAATAAGGTGCACTTACTATCTCTGGTCGTTGCAGGGCATCGCTCAGCCAAGCAACCTGAGCCTCACGGTAAGCACCACTATTAAACAATCCGGCAAAAATCGGGTTCGTATCTAACTTGTCCTCGGCAGTGTCTAAACCAATGAGGGCCACATCGCCCATTCTTACGGCAAAGTTGCGTCCTAAATCCCAATCACGTGACGCACGTTCCTCTGGCTGTCGATACATCCATACCTTTTCCAAATGACGGTTAGCCAACCCTCGTGAATCGTGGTTTCCTGGACAGAACAGATAAGGAATCTCTGCTGCATAATCCTTTCGATCAATTACTGGATTCAGGAAAATACGCATCTGTGCCTCGATAGTTTCTTCTACATTACTCGCATCACCGTTCCATATTACACATTGTGGTTCCAATTCAGCCACCTTGTTGACGATGAGTCCAAAAGGCTCCCACCGTGCGTGTGTGTCGTTGATGACGCAGAAGTGGGCAGGAGCCTCAGCGCCGGCCGTAGTGAAATGATAGACACGAGGGTCTTCCTCCGTTCCCAGTACCTTCATGTCATAGCCACCACCATAATGAATGCGATCTGCACCAATCTTATAATAATATGTTGTATTAGGTTGCAGGTTGGTCAGTCGTACCTGTATCACTCGGTCACTAATCTCAGTCGTTCTGAAACCACCACATTTCACTTTCTTGCCATCGGCCAAGTCGGGTTGTTTTCCATAGATTACATAACCATTAGTAAGGTCACTCACAGCAAAGGCAACCCCAATTGATGTCTCCGCATAGTTTTGTAACATCGGAGCAGAAACTATCAGTGGATCATCTGCTGAGGATTGCTTGTCTAATAATAGTTTTCCTTTTTCGGCAGCAAAAGTATGGTTAGCTAATCCTGCCGCCCCAGCCATCAAGGCTGTTCTTCTAATGAAATCCCTTCTTTTCATAGTATTAGTTAATCTTCTTTTTAATGGAGTGGCTTCATTCCACATTGATGCTTTGAGCCTCTGTTGTAGGTCCATGTACTATCAGTTGACCGTCAGGCAGTATCTCCATCTTGTCGATAAACATCACGCGACCATTGTTGGTTACAGCATCGGTACGGGCTGTACGGCCATGATAAACGGTGTAGAGGGTACCATCAGGCATAGTAAGCACCATATTATGCCCTGTACAATACACCTCACCGCCTTTGTCATTGTTGCGTTCAAGGATGGGATTATTGGCCGCTTTGGTAAAAGGTCCTAAAGGAGACTTGCCAGTGGCATAACCTACGGCATAGTAGGGACCACCATAGAAGTTGGCACTATACATTATATAATAAGTGTCACCGTGCTTGAAGATGAAAGAGCCTTCGTTCCATCGACGGTTCGCCTCACCTGCCATCGCACTGCGGCTCTCCCACTCCTGTGCTCCACCTAACTCGTATGGAGGAACAAGCAACTGAACAGGATCGCCAATGGCACCACTGAAATCCGGCTTGATTTCTACGCCATAGATCCAACTTTCCTCAATCTCCTCGTATTTACCCACATCTTTCATTTGAGTAGCTAACTCGCTTTCTACAGCATGCTTATAGCAACAACGCGAGTAATAGAGATACACCCTTCCATCTTCGGCAAAGTAAAGGTTGGCATCTATAATGGGATAACCCGGGTCGAATATGGGTTTGTCAGAAAGTTCTTTAAATGGTCCTGTAGGACTATCGCTTACAGCCACACCAATACGGAAGATTTCGCCCTCGTTAGTGGGGTTTTCTTTCCAGTTGGAGGAGAAAAGCATATAGAACTTGCCATTGCGCTCATATACTTCAGGTGCCCAGAAGCAATCGGTAGTCCAGCCATCGGGGTCAGCCTTGTAGCACTGACCACTCAACTCCCAGTTGGTAAGATCTTTGCTGACATACACATTGAAACCGTCCATATTGCCCTCGGTAGTGCCATAAGCGTAGAAAGTACCATCGGATGCATGGAGGATAAAAGGGTCACCCATAACCACAGGACTTCCATCAATCAATGACAAAGGGTTGGTCACCTGAATAGTAGTGTCAGGTTGATTACAACTATGAAACAGCAGCATAGTTGCTGTAAAAAAAATTGCCAGAAAGCAGCTATTACTCTTCATGAAATTTAATATATTAGTTCATATTTGGTACAAATATAGCATATTATTCTGAGTTATTTGGCTTTTCTATCAACTTTTCATAACTTTGCACTATAATGAAACTTAATCATCATATTAAAACCTGGGTAAGATTACTGCTAAGTATCGCCTGTCTGATTGCATTCAGCTATGGGATGCATGTTAACTATCAGTCGAAGCTACCCAAGGAAGTTTATATTAGATTTGCCGATTTGGAGCCGCTTCCTCGTGGGTTGTCGTCTATAGACAAGTTGCTGAATGATCGCCTGCCCGCCGACAGCACAGCGATTACCTCCCTTATAGCCTATCGTTACGTTGGGCACACACTGTATGATGTTGCGAGGAGCAACGATTCATTGACCATACCGGCACACATTACCGACACACTTCCTCCTGTGTATATAACACCACCTGCCGAAGTGACAGAATGGCAAGACTCGTTGTTATGCGGAGTAATGGCATTAGACCGCTATGCGTTAGACTATCGCCGTATCATTGCACGCTACGACGGACAGGTAAGTCGCATCGAATGGAACAGTTTCGACTCTATCCCCATTTATATCATCAGCTTAAAGGGGCACGACGAGCCAATTTATATCAATGCTACTTCCCCCTATGTTAAGCCGTTTTACCTCAAGGCAGAGGAGGTAACCAATGCAGTAAAGGCTTTTACACGGGCGGATAGTGTAACTACTGAATTACTCACTGAATATGATGATTACTACTTGGATTTATTTCAAGACTTGACGCTGCCCATTTGGAAAACCACTGCAGATAACTATACTTATTACATCAATCCCCGGACTGGGGCATACCAAAACTTCAACACCGCCAGTACTTGGCTTTATCTAAAGAATCATGCCCTCCCCTCTTTGCGATATAAGTTGTTTGCCAAGCACCCAAAAGTATGGGAGATCATGGAGTTGACGATGCTGATTATTGGAGTGTTGTTATCGCTTATAGGCGTATTATCTTTTACACATAAACTAATGTATAATAATTATAAAAACTGAATTATGAAACTGACAAGTGTTTTAAGCTTTGCCACTGCTGCCCTGCTGGCAGCTTGCACGGCGCAACAGCCAGCGAATGAAAATCCTGTGCTGACCATCGAGGGTGGTCAGGTTCAGGGAGTATTAACCGATTCTACCAACGTGATGGTGTATAAGGGTATCCCTTATGCAGCTCCTCCTGTGGGAGACTTGCGCTGGAAACGTCCTCAACCCGTTGTAGCATGGGAAGGCGTGAAATTATGTGACACTTGGGGTAACGCATCTCTGCAAAGTGATCATAATCCCGGCGATTTCTATACAGAAGAATTTTATTTCGGTGGTGACCCTGCTCGCAGTGAAGACTGTCTGTATTTAAATATCTGGGCTCCTGCTCAGACCGTTGGCAAGACTGACGCCAAACTGCCAGTAGCCTTCTGGGTACACGGTGGTGCCTATATGGGTGGATGGGGACATGAAATTACAATGGATGGCGACGCATGGGCAACACGTGGCGTTATTCTCGTAACCATCAATTATCGTTTAGGAATAATGGGCTTCCTGTCTCATCCTCTGTTGGCAAAGGAAGATACTGATGGCGTTTCAGGCAACTATGGCACTTGGGACCAAGTAGCAGCCCTGAAGTGGGTACGCAACAATATCGCTCAGTTTGGTGGTGACCCAGATAACATCATGATTTTCGGACAAAGTGCAGGTGCTGCAAGCATCAAGAACCTGGTTACTTCCAACGAATCGAAGAAATTGGTGAGCAAAGCTATCATCCAGAGCATAGGTGGCTTGGGCGAGTTGATTCCTGCTCCTGCACAGGATGTTGCAGAAAACATTGGCAAGGAAATGATGGATGCTGCCGGTCTGACTACCTTGGAAGCAATGCGTGCTGCGACTCCAGATCAGCTGAATGCTGCTTTTGGTGCATTCATGACCACAGGCAAGATACAGGGACTGCCTTTTACTCCTCATATCGATGGGCGTTTGCTGGGCAAGAGCTTTACGGAAGCTGCAACAGACAACACCATTGCTGATGTGCCTTATATGCTGGGTTCAACATTGGACGATATGATGCCTACTATGGGTGAGGGCATTGACCAGTTTGCATTCCTGCGTGAAACACAAAGCAAACAACCTGTGTATGCTTATCGCTTCGACCGTCGTTTACCAGGAGAGCCTAACACTGCTTACCACTCATCCGAACTGTGGTTCATCTTCAAAACGCTGAAGAATAGTCGCCGTCCGTTTACTGCAGCCGACTACGAACTTGCTGACCGCATGATGGATTACTGGACCAACTTTGCTAAGTTTGGCAACCCTAACGGTAACAATGTAGATGGAGAATGGAAACCTGATACAAAGGAGAATCCATTTACCATGCATCTCAACATTAAATAAAAGATCCCCTCTCTGCTCCCCCCTTAGAGTAGTAGGGGGAGCGTTGAGAGGAGTTCGTATAAAACTTTTCTCTTTTTAAGAAAGAAATTATTTCACGAATCAACCTTAATTATCAGACTCATAATGAAAATCAACCATTTATTTTTTGCGTCATTATTAGGTTTTGTATCTTGCACTACTCCGCAAGATAAAGCAGCCGAGCAATCTATTCAGCCTCAACAATCAGAAGAAGTAAGTCAAACTGCTGAATACAAGCCATTAGCTCATCCTCTGACGAAAGACAAGTTTATCCAAATCAACATTGTCGTAGGCGACATTTACAAGGCTGCCAAGGCATGGGCAGCATTGCTGGACATCCCTGTACCAGAGGTAAGGACCAACCATTTGGAGTATAAGCCAGAATTTCCTTACACCTATCGTGGTGAGCCAAGCACCTGCGATTTGCTGGTGTGTGACATTGACATGGGGAGTTGGGTATTAGAGTTGCATCAAGCCGACGACAAGCCCAGCTCATTTCGAGAGTTTTACGACAAGCACGGCAATGGCGTGCACCACTTAGGATTCGAAGTGGGTGACCTGCGAGATGAAGTAATTCAAGAGCTGCAAGGTCTTGGTTTTAATACCGACCGCACATTTGGAGCCTATACGGGCAGTAGCTGGACGATAGTTGACAGCGAAGATGTCTTGGGTGTCAACCTGAACATCAAACCTGTCAAATAAGAATCCTTCCACTAAATAAAAACATGATAATTTATGTTAATCAGAATATCACAATCCTTAGATAAGGCAAACAAAAACTCCCCCTCTATTAAGTAGGGGGAGATTTGTATCTATACTATAAATGCAGGTTACTTCTATCAAAAGAAAATTATGACTTAATAGCTGTAATCAGCTCAGCAGGAGTCAGCAATTGCTGTTCACCAGTTGTCATATTTTTAAGAGTAACCTTGCCCTCTGCCAGTTCGTTCTCGCCTACCAGCGCTACAAACGGAATGTTGTGGGCATTGGCATAGCTCATCTGCTTCTTCATCTTGCAGGTGTCGGGGAAGAGCTCGGCACGAATACCTGCGGCACGTACTTGCAACAGGGTCTGCATGGCAAAGGCTGCCTCTTTCTCACCAAAGTTGATAAACAGCAACTGGGTTTCATTCACTGCTTCCTTAGGATAAAGCTCCAGCTGGTTGAGCACATCGAAGATGCGATCGGCACCAAAGGAGATGCCTACGCCTGATACGCCTGGCAAGCCAAACACACCTGTCAGGTTGTCGTAACGACCACCGCCTGTGATGCTGCCAATCTGTACATCCAGTGCCTTTACCTCGAAGATGGCACCCGTATAATAGTTCAAGCCTCGAGCCAAGGTGAGATCTAACTCGATGGTATTTTGCAAGTTCAAGGCAGCCAGTGTATGTAGAATAAACTCTGTCTCTTCCACGCCCTTCAAGCCTGTCTCGCTGTCAGCAAGAACAGTCTTCAGTGTTGCCAGCTTCTCATCGTTGGTGCCACTGAGCAGGATAATGGGTTGTAGCTTGGCAATAGCCTCATCACTGACTCCTTTCTCACGTAGTTCGGCATTCACATTGTCGAGACCAATCTTATCCAGTTTGTCTATAGCGACAGTGATATCAACAATGCGTTCTGCCTCACCGATAATCTCGGCTATACCACTCAATATCTTACGGTTGTTGATCTTGATGCACACCCTCACTCCAAAGCGTTTAAAGACCGTATCAACAATCTGCATCAGTTCAACTTCGTTGAGCAGGGAGTCACTGCCCACCACATCGGCATCACACTGATAAAACTCACGATAACGGCCTTTTTGTGGACGATCGGCACGCCATACGGGCTGTATCTGATAACGTTTGAAAGGGAAAGTAATCTCCTCACGGTGCATCACCACGAAGCGAGCAAAAGGTACAGTAAGGTCATATCGTAAACCTTTCTCGCAGAACTTGGCAGAAAGATGCTGTACATCACGGCTCAGCAGTTCTTCATCGGTAATGCCACGAAAGCAGTCGCCTGAGTTCTGTATCCTGAACAGCAGTTTGTCGCCTTCTTCACCATATTTTCCCATCAGGGTAGAAAGGTTCTCCATTGCCGGCGTCTCAATCTGATGGAAACCATAAAGGTGATAAACTTCACGAATAGTATTGAAGATATAGTTTCGCTTCGCCATCTCTATGGGCGAGAAATCTCTGGTTCCTTTTGGAATACTGGGTTTAATCATATTATATCTTTATTAATCACGGGAGCGTCCCATAAATATCATTATGTAATAAATCAGTGTAGCCAATGAGCCAAGGGCAGCTACCACATAGGTGTAGGCAGCCGACTTGAGTGCATCCTTAGCATACTCGTGGTTAGTATAGTTGGTCATACCGCTGCTATTGAGCCACACCAACGCCCTGCGACTGGCATCAATCTCAACTGGCAGGGTGATGAAGCTAAACAGGGTGGTGACGGCAAACAACAAGATACCGACAAACATCACTTGGGGGAATACCTCCAGCAAGAATATACCTGCCAGAATGACCCAGGTTACCCACTGAGAAGCAAAACTCACAATAGGCACCAGCTGACTACGCATGTTCAGCGGAGCATAAGCACGGGCATGCTGCACTGCATGACCACACTCGTGAGCAGCCACTGCTGCTGCCATAATACTATTGCTGTTATACACTCCTTCGCTGAGGTTCACCGTCTTGTTGGTGGGGTTATAATGATCAGTAAGCTGACCTTCTACATGAGTTACTTGTACATCGTACAAACCATTGTCGTGCAACATCTTCATGGCTACCTCTGCGCCAGTAAGACCTGATGAGTTGATAATCTGGGAATACTTCTTGAACTTGCGCTGCAGGTTCCACTGTACCAACCAGCTAATAACAGCTACACCGATAAAGATAATCCATTGAATTCCTATTCCTGTTTGCATATTTCTTTGTTTTTAGCGTTATACATCATGTTATACCTGCAAAAGCTGTGCCAAATTAGTCAACCGTAATCTCCACTATCGTATCTATATCATCAGGAACCATAGGCAGTTCCAATAAATAGCCTTCCTTGCTCTTGACTAACTTCACCTGACTACCATCCTTAAACAGCTTGGCATTGCTGAGCTTATGGTCGGTTATGGGCAAAAACAATCCTTTGTCTTGCCACTTAAGGATGTGCACATAGAGCTTATTTCCCTTCTGCGTTGTCACCCCCCAGTCGCGAGGAGACACCAATCCGCCACGTGTGCCATAGATGGTCTCACCATACTGGCTGGTCCACCCCCCTATCTCTTTAAGACGCTTCAATGCCTCGGCTGGCAACTGTCCATCTGGTTGCGGGCCAATATTCATCAGCAAATTCGCATTCAGTCCTGCTGCATGAACGAGCATCTTTATCAGTTCTTCGGTTGATTTGAAATGCACATCAGTGATGTTATATCCCCACACATCGCTCATGGTCTGACACGACTCCAATGGCACTTCATTGCTCACCTGCATACCTCCCGAATAGCCTGCTGTATTCTGCCCAGGAAGGTCGCGCTCAAAGATTTGTATATCCTCGCCCGGATTCAGGTTCTTGTGGTGATTGTTACCTACCAGACAAGCTGGTTGCAAGCGGTGAATCAAAGCATACTGCTCTTCCAACTGCCAGTCGAAAGGCACTGTATCACCAGCATGATCCCATACACCGTCAAACCAAATGGCTCCAATCGGACCATATTGCGTCAGCAACTCTGTAAGCTGGTCGTTCATGAAACGATAATAAGAGTTCCAGTTTTGGTAATCGGTAGGTCTTCCCAATTGACGGCCTGTACTACCCAACGGATAATCCAACCTATGCCAATCAAGGTGGGAATAGTAGAAATTCAGTGTGATACCATACTTAGCACATGCATCGGCCAACTCTTTGATGACATCGCGCTTGAAAGGTGTTGCCTCCACAATGTTATATCCCTCGCTGGCTTTAGAATTGAACATGGAGAAACCATCATGGTGACGGGAGGTAAAAGTGATATAGTTAACACCTGCCTCCTTGAAAGCCTTCACCCATTCCTCTGCATTGAATTTAGAAGGGTAGAAACCAGCAGGCAATTTGGCATATTCCTCGTAGTTGATGTTACGGTTGTTCATCACCCATTCGCCTTGTCCCATCATGGCGTAAACACCCCAATGCAGAAAGATGCCCAGTTTCTTGTCCTGAAACTCACTGCGAGCCTTTAGGTTTTCCGAAGAAGGCACGTACTGAGCGTATCCAATTGAAAATGGAAAATCGAATATTGAGAATAACGCTACAATACAAAAGAAAATTCTACTCATTTTACTGCGTATCAATTATGTCGCAAGTATCTATTACTCATTATATCGAACAATTGTCTGCTCACGATCTGGTCCCACAGAAACAATCTTCACTGGCACGCCCAACTCTTCTTCCAAGAAAGAAAGGTAGTTGTTGAATTCCTCTGGAAACTCATCCTCACTCTGCATCTTGCTCATCGGTGTCTTCCAACCAGGGATTTCTACATACACAGGCTCCACACCCTCTGAAATATCGAATGGGAAGTGATCAATAACCTCGCCATTCACCTTGTAAGACACACACGCCTTGATGGTATCGAAATCGTCAAGCACATCACTCTTCATCATGATGAGTTTTGTAACGCCATCTATCATCACAGCATATTTCAATGCCACGAGGTCAATCCAACCACAACGGCGTTTTCTGCCCGTAACGGCACCATATTCATGCCCCAGGTCACGAATTTTGTCGCCCACTTCATCAAACAGTTCTGTTGGGAAAGGGCCAGCACCTACACGAGTGCAGTAAGCCTTGAAGATGCCATATACATCACCTATGCGACGCGGTGACACGCCCAAACCGGTACATGCTCCAGCACACACGGTATTGGAAGAGGTCACAAACGGATAAGAGCCGAAATCCACATCCAGCATCGTACCTTGCGCTCCCTCGCACAGCACCGACTTACCCTCGTCCAGCATGGTGTTGATGACATGTTCGCTATCCACCAACTGGTACTGCTTGAGGTATTCAATGCCTTCAAACCAAGCTTTCTCGGTATCAGTGATATCATAGGCAAAATTCATATCTTTCAAAATCTGTTCATGACGGGCTTTAGCAGCAGCATATTTCTCGTTGAAATTATGCAGCAAGTCACCCACACGCAAACCATTGCGGCTCACCTTGTCAGTGTAAGTAGGGCCAATACCCTTGCCTGTGGTTCCCACTTTTGAGTCGCCTTTGGCTGCTTCGTATGCAGCATCCAGCACACGATGGGTAGGCATAATCAAGTGGGCTTTCTTTGAGATAATCAGTCTGTCTTTCAAATTATGGCCAGACTTCTCCAATGCCATTGCCTCTTCCTTGAACAAAGCAGGATCGAGCACCACACCATTGCCTATTATGTTCACTTTATCGCCCTGGAAAATGCCAGATGGAATGGAACGAAGCACATATTTCTGTCCTTCAAACTCAAGAGTATGACCAGCATTGGGGCCTCCCTGGAAGCGAGCCACCACATCATAATTGGGTGTCAGCACATCAACGACCTTGCCTTTGCCTTCGTCACCCCATTGTAATCCCAACAATACATCTACTTTCATTGCTTATTCTTTATTTTATTGGTTTCTTTTTTCTTAATTCCTTAATCACTTTCTTAACGCTCTTGGCGTCAACCTTATTCATTTTCTTTTTCTCATTTTCAGCATTGCTTTCAGCTCTCAATATTTTTTTTAAATTCAGGTTCTGCTTCCACTGGCACTTACTACATAAGCCATAGACATAGAGTGAATAGTGGGTCTGCCTAAACCGAGGCAACTTGGCACCTTCGATATCAGCTTGAAGTTGTTCATTGTGAAACTCAGTCACTTTACCGCACTGGGTGCAAATCATATGGTGATGTGTCTCCTTGTTG
>OMSH01000103.1 GCA_900313715.1 uncultured Prevotellaceae bacterium | reverse complement strand
GGCCTCAAACATCTTTGAGCGCTTAAACTCCTCAAACCTCTTAAACTCCTTAAACTTGCGGCTTGAGCCGCACAAGTATATTCTGCTTTCTGCCCATCGTGAGGAGAATATTGATACAGAGAAGAACTTTATGAGTCTTTTCACGGCTATCAACAAGATGGCAGAGAAGTATGATATGCCAATTTTGTATAGCTGCCACCCACGCAGTCGTAAGCGTTTGGAGGCTTCTGGCTTTAAACTCGACAAGCGAGTTATCCAACATGAACCCCTTGGATTCCATGATTACAACTGCTTGCAGATGAATGCTTTTGCTGTAGTTAGTGATAGTGGTACTTTACCTGAAGAAAGCAGCTTCTTTACCAGTGTTGGTCATCCATTCCCAGCCATCTGTATCCGCACCTCAACAGAGCGTCCAGAGGCATTGGACAAGGCCTGCTTCTTTATCGCAGGCATTGACGAGGTGTCATTGCTGCAAGCAGTAGATACAGCCGTAGAGATGAACCGGAATGGCGACTATGGCATACCTGTACCAGACTATGTGGAAGAAAATGTCTCTACCAAGGTCGTGAAGATTATCCAAAGTTATGTGGGGATAGTCAACAAAATGGTTTGGAGGAAGTTCTAATTTGTTAATGATGTAATGGAAGTTATAAAGACAGAGATAGAGGGTGTACTGATTATAGAGCCCAAGGTCTTTAGCGATAGCAGAGGCTACTTTTTCGAGAGTTTCAATGCAAAAGAGTTTGCCGAGAAGACAGGGTTGGATGTAACGTTTGTGCAAGACAACGAGAGCATGAGCACACGTGGTGTGTTGCGTGGCTTGCATTTCCAGTTGCCCCCATTTTCCCAGGCCAAGTTGGTACGTTGTGTGAAGGGAAGTGTACTTGATGTCACAGTAGATATACGCAAGGGCAGTCCTACCTATGGTAAGTATGCGATGTGCGAACTGACATGGGACAATCATCGTATGTTCTTTATTCCCAAGGGCATGGCCCATGGCTTTTGCGTGTTGAGTGATAAGGCCATCTTCCAGTATAAATGCGATGAGTTTTACCATCCCGAAGCAGAAGGAGGCATCGCATGGAATGACCCCGACATTGCTATTCAGTGGCCTATTCCCCTGCATGAAATCTTATTATCTGAACGCGATAAGCATCATCCTCATCTCAAGGATTTTGATTCTCCTTTCGACATCAATGTTCCGCTGTATTAATTCTCAATTTTCAATTCTCACTTTCTGGAGCAGCGAGAGCAGAGTGATGCTTGCATCAGCTATGCCGAGTCGCGACAGAATTGTTACGAAGTAAAATTTTCAATTCTCAATTTTAGTAGTGATGGTGTCACTTCCTGGTACGACTTTGCCAAGATGATTGCGAAGATGGCAGGGCACACAGCATGTGACATTCAGCCATGTCATAGCGACGAATACCCCAGTCCTGTGAAGCGCCCAGCTTATTCAGTGCTGGACAAAACCAAAATCAAAGAAACCTTTGGCGTTAGTGTTCCTTATTGGACAGACTCGTTAAAAGTCTGCATTGACAATCTTTTGAATAACCCTTTTCGTGTAGAAAGGTGAAAGAATAAAAGGGTGTGTTTTAGAGTGGTTTTGCATAATAATTGAAGAAAAATAAAAAATAATTGAAGAAACTGCTTTACTTTTGAATTTTAATATGTACCTTTGCACACCGAACTAGATTTTAGGTAGATAAGATGCGTAGCGATAATAAGAGGATATACCTTTGTCTGGCTCATATGAGCGGCAAAGAGCAAGATTATATCAAGGAGGCATTTGACACCAATTGGGTGGTGCCATTGGGACCGAATGTCGATGGCTTTGAGAAGGATTTAGAATCCTTTATTGGTCAAAATAAGAGAGTGGTGGTACTGGCTTCCGGTACTGCTGCTGTTCATTTATCACTGATTGCAGCTGGTGTCACAGCAGGCGATGAGGTCATTACCCAATCCTTTACTTTTTGTGCATCCTCACATCCTATCACCTACTTGGGTGCCACTCCGGTTTTTGTAGATTCAGAGTCAGATACCTGGAATATGGATCCTGATTTGCTGGAGGAAGCCATCAAAGACAGAATTGCCAAAACAGGCAAGAAACCGAAAGCAATTTTACCAGTGGCACTCTACGGCATGCCCTACCAGGTTGACCGTATCTTTGAGATAGCCAAAAAATATGATATCCAGGTAATTGAAGATGCAGCTGAAGGCTTTGGTTCCCGTTACAACGGACAGGTATTGGGCACCTTTGGCAAGTATGGCATCCTCTCGTTCAATGGCAACAAGATGATAACCACCTCTGGTGGTGGCGCCGTGATTGCTAATACCGACGATGAATGGCGTGAAATCATGATGTATGCTACTCAGTATCGTGAGAGCTATCCTTACTACCAACACGAGAAGATAGGCTACAACTACCGCTTGAGTAATATCTGTGCAGGTATTGGCCGTGGTCAGATGTTTGTGCTTGATGAGCATCTCGCTCACCATAAGCACGTGCAAAAGTCTTATGAAGAGTTGTTCGCAGATGTTCCAGGCATTACGGTACACCGTCAGCCCAATACAGGTGAATATGACTCTAATTACTGGTTAAGTACTATTACCATTGACCCTTCCCTTCGCATCAAAGGACAGGAGAACGCTTATAAAACCATTGTGAATGGTGCTGTAGGCGGTGCTGCTGGTGTCATCCATAAGGCTAAATCTGCCACTACCGATTGTCAGCCAAATGATAATGTAGAGGCTTTACGCCAATTCTTGGATCAAGCAGGCGTTGAGGCTCGCCCAGTATGGAAGCCGATGCATAAGCAGCCGGTGTATAAACAGGCACCAGCTTATATAAATGGTGTTTCCGAAGCCAAATTCAAAATAGGTTTGTGCCTGCCTACAGGTCCATGCGTTTCAGATGACGATGTGAAATATATCGTGGATACTATCAAGGATGCTATAGTTGGATAGTTACCAAAGACAGGTACAACGAAACAACAGCTGCTATATGCTTCATTAGAAGTTATAGCTGCTGTTGTCACAATGTATAAGTATAACTACCTGTAGTTTTTCGGATGAATTTACATCGAATGCTTACATAGATAATTAACTCGGCTAGTTGTTACTCCAGAGAGATGATATCCTTCTGGGCGAAAATAGCACGGTATTCTTCGACATCGAACGAAGGACAAGCTTTGGATTTGTCGAACTCGTTGTGACCGAAGATGAGGGCTTTGGGGAACTGCTGCTTCAAGCGGATGAGCAGGTCGAGCAGGGTGTCACGCTGCGCCTCGGTACGTGTGTCGGCAGCCTCTCCGTTCGCGTCCAAGCCACCCTCGTAGCAAATGCCGATGGAGTGGGTGTTGTGGAGTTTGCAGTGGGCACCGACCTCTTCCAACGGTCTGCCTATATACAGTTTCCCGTCACGTTCAATGTAATAATGGTAGCCAATATCCTTGAATTTGCGTTGCTGGATATGGTCTTTCTTACAGTCCTTGAAAGTGAGGCGCTTTCCTTCAGGTGTTCCTGAACAGTGTAAGATAATCAGTGTGATGGTTCTCATAATACATGTATGCATGAATTGAGGGTGATAGCACTTGCTAATGTAGCGATAAGGGTCATGATTCCTTGTGCCACCATGTTCCAGTTAATGTTGATTTTCTTGCTCATTTTTTTAAAATTGAAAATTGAGAATTGAAAATTGGCTTCGCCCAATTCTGTCGCGACTCGGCATAGCTGATGCAAGCATCGCTCTGCGCTCGCTGCTCCAGAAAGTTAATAATTTTTTTGATTGCTTTTGTTTTGCCCCGAAGGTTCTCTTCGGGGCAAAATGTTATTATTAGCTAACGCCCAACTGCTCACGGCTGTTAGATCTGCATATCGCTGCCACCGCCATTGCCACCACCGTTTCCGCCAGTGTTACCACCTTCGGTACCTGAGCCAGTGTTAGTGCCGGCAGGACTGTTGGCGTTTGACGATGTGCCGAGCTCATTAGGATGCGCCTCCTCGAAGCTGACATCCTGAACCAGGGTCTTTGCCACGACATACTTCTGCTTAATGCTACCGTTGTCGGCACGGGTCTGACCTACCACCACACGCTTGGTCTCGGGACTGAACAGGATGCGACGGGTGGTGATGGTGGATGCCGTACAATCCTTTGGGTCGTCCACACCGATGCTTGAGAAACCTACTTTGAAGATGCCCACACCATCCAGGCGTACCTTCTGGCCCAGTTCGAAGAAATGCTTGATGGCTTCGCCTAACTCCGACAGGGTAGCGATGATGTCGCTCTTCTTCAAGGTGGCCTGCTGCTGGATGTACGATGCTATTTCCTCGGTCTCGATGAAGGTCTCGTCATAAGCGGCCTGAGCAAAGTACTTGCCGTAAGCGTTCGACTTCGGGTTGTTGTTACGTGTCTTTACGAATTTCTGTGACATAAACAGTTTTTTTTAAGTTAAACATAGGGTTTCCGGCGTGTGCTGCAAGAGATGCCTTCCGTGGGGCATCCGGATGGCTCCTTCGAGGTGTCCGGGTATCATCTTC
>OMSH01000114.1 GCA_900313715.1 uncultured Prevotellaceae bacterium | reverse complement strand
GTAATCAAGGTTGCCAGGTCGGAAGTAAATCCGAATGGAGTGCGCATCAGATATACCCAGCAGACCAAAGAACAATATATCAATAACTTGCATCGTGCATTTCAGAGCAACAGCTATATCAAAGTTTCGTTCGACAATGTGCTCATTGTCGAGCATCCCACCATCAAGAATATCTATGGAGTCACCGTTCACCAGAAGTGGAACTCTTCTCGCTATAGCGACGAAGGCTATGTCTTCATGGTTTGGGACTTCCGCAAGCCTGACGCCCCGCAGATCCACGTCCGCACCTGGCAGCCGGAGTTTGTAGACAAGGCCCGAGGGCAGCGTCTGAGTCCCAATGACGTGTTTACTTTGGGGGACTTCGACCTGTAGCGCAAGAGGGACGAGAACGATAGTAAAGCGATCTTTGATTTAGTGACACACAGGAAGTTTGCAGAAAAGACTGCAAATGTTTGGCCATGTCGATTTTTCTTCCTAACTTTGCAGCAATGAAACAAAAATGCAAAGACAGCTTCCCCAGCCAAGGTCCTTTCTCAGAAGAAGAGGCCGTCGCTAGAATCGACGAGCTTGAGGAACAACTGCGAAACGGGCAAGTGGAATGGATTACCATTGATGACCTGCATGCCGAACTAAAGAAGCGTCACCTATGGCTATAGTTTAATGGACTCCGTCTGCTTCATGGACATCTGGGACATGAGAATGAATCTCAAAGCCCTTATGAGAAGAATCAGGTGATCTCAGCCTTTCCACAATACTTCCTGACATCCAGAGTCCCCATCTCTGGATGTTTTCGTTGTGTCACAAAGACGAGGGGGAACGAAATAGAGACGAATAGACGAAAAGAACGAATTATAAATATGAACAAAGGAATAGAAACGCCCCAAAAGGGGTTGAGAGAAAGGGAGAATGCCATCTTGAGGGTCTTCGCAGCGCATGTAGCGGAGGCCGGAATGGGAGGCTGGACATCAAGGATGGCCTCTTCATCTAGTAAAACAAGTTGTTTTACCTTTCAAAAGCACCACTTTTGCTTATCAAAGTATGCCACTTGCGAAGGTAAAACAAGTTGTTTTACTTCATTGGAGTACCTTTCTTCCATCTCTAAGTCCTACACTTTGTTGTCCTTTTTGCCTTTGCAGTTGCCATCAACAAGGCTGCTAATGTATTACTAAGACGAAAAGAGTGAATAATGACGAATAGACGAAAAAACGATTATGATGAACAAAGGAACAGAATTTCCCCAAAAGGAGCGAATAGACGAAGAGAAGAAAGTAAACAACCAAGATGTTCTGAATCTTGACAAAAATCACCTATCTCCATCTACAGAGGAAGATGTGGATGATCATTTCCTTTTACATACTCCTTATGTATATCACTATACAAGTTTTGAAACGCTGTTTGCTTTGCTTGAGAGTTCAAAAAAGTATGAAGCTTATGGCAAATGTCTACATTTCCGCGCATCAAACATCTACAAGATGAATGATCCTTTGGAAATGGAAGCAGGATTTGAAGCAGTGAAACATTTATTACCAAAGTACGAAACTGAACATAACATAGAGAGAAACTTAAAGATTTCAGAGGTGTACGATGGTAAAGCACATGAGAATGCCTGTAAAGAAGATTATATGAAAGGGAGGGGAAAGCATAGTATAGATTCTGGACATATTCCATTCTCTATTTCATTCTCGGCTAAAGGAGATTATCTACCCATGTGGACGCTGTATGGTCAAAGGGGAAAAGGCGTGTGCTTGAAGTTTGATACGATAAAATTATTCGATTATGTATTATCTTTAAGAGAAGACTATGCTTTTGACGAGGTTGTCTACAGCCCTGAGAAAAGAACGAAATCAATATTGACTCTTATAGATTTTTCATACAAGTTATATGCTAATGACAAGAAGGATAAGCAAAAGCCAACAATAGAAGACAAAATAAATGAATTGGCAGATCTATGTCTTGTTGTTGCACCATTCTACAAATATCAAGACTATGAATACGAACAAGAAGTGCGGCTTGCATATACTAAGCATTATCCTGCTAAATTTGATCATAACAATCCTTTAAAGGGATTGGAACAATATGAAATTAAGCCTTTTGTGGAAATACCTATACCTATCAATTGCATGGAGAAAATAATTATTGGGCCTGATGCAAATTATGAAGTCATGAAGCATATATTAGAATTAGAATTGGAGAATTGCGGTATAAATCCAAACATCATCAAACCATCTAAAATTTCTTATAGGAGTAAATAATGTGGTTATTATGAAAAGAATCTTTCTCATTAATGGTTTAATTGCATTATTATGCTTTTGTGCTCCTAACTTGTTTGCTTACGATTTTGAGGTTGATGGCATCCGTTATAATCTTATAGAAGGCAAAGCAGATGAGGTTACAGTTGCACCTTTGAATACCATATTTGGTATTTATTCAGGTCGTATTATTATACCTGAAACAATAACTGTTTCTGGCAAAAAATACAAAGTAACGGCTATTGGAGGCAATGCTTTCAGATACCAATCTATAACGACGATAATAATCCCCAATTCTGTAACTTCGATTGGTAAAAGTGCCTTTAGCAATTGTGGAGTTTTGCAATATGTCTCTTTACCAAATAGTATTAAGGTAATTCCTGAGAATTGCTTTGAAAGGACCTCATTGATCTATTTAAAAATACCAGAATCTGTCGAAGAAATTGGATATCAGGCTTTTTATCGCTGTACAAGGCCAATCGTGGAGATTCCCAGTTCAGTGAAAGCTATTGGTAGTTATGCTTTTGATGGGACCAATGGGGCAACTGTAATTTCAAGGAGACAAGATCCTGTCTCAGTTAATTTTTATGCATTGGGAACAATCTCTGTTGACGTACCAATTTTGTATGTTCCTCATGGTACAAAAAGCAAGTATGAATTATGTCGCGGTTGGGATAATGCTTCTGAAATTAAGGAATATTCATCTACAACGTATAATCTTTCGATTAGTTCTTCCGGGAATGGCTGCATATGGTTTAATGGAACATATATATGCAACGAAACCGTTTCATATACCATAAATGAGGGGCTTCCTACAAGGCTGAATATATTTAATGATGACGGCTACAAAGTGAAGAGCGTTAGAATTAATGGCATAGATATGACTTCTGAAATACAATCGACAAGTTTAGATAACATCAATAGCGATACACATGTAGAAGTTGAGTTTGCGCCAATTCAGTCTGACATTACACACACACTGTCTATTAAGAGCACTGGAAATGGTTATGCTTCATACAATGGCACAAAAGTTCGTAATAGTACCAATAATTTTACTATAAATGATGGTTCTTCTGCCACTGTCATTTTCATACATGATGATGGTTATAGAATTAAGAGCGTAAAGAGGAATGGTTCTAATGTTACTGCAAGCGTCTTGAGTGGCAGATATACTGTAAGCAATATTCAGAGTAACACGATGATTGAAGTTGAGTTCGAGGAAATTTCGACAACAACTTATGACCTGACGATAACCGCGACAGATGGTGGATATGTATCCTATGGGGGCTCTTCGATTCGGAATACTTCTCGTTCTTTCTATGTCAATGCTGGAACATCTCCCAACCTCACCATCACTCCTGATGATGGGTATAGGATAAAGACCCTGAAAAAGAATGGCTCTACCGTTCTCACAAACTATTCTACCAGCTATCAATACACAGTAAGCAATATCTCAGCGAATACAACAGTCGCTGTGGAGTTCGAGGAAATTCCTGCAACAACCTATAGCCTCACTGTAAAGGCTACTGGCAACGGATCTGCTTCATTCGCTTCTAACACCGTTCGAAACGGAAG
>OMSH01000098.1 GCA_900313715.1 uncultured Prevotellaceae bacterium | reverse complement strand
CTCCAAGAGGTTTCTCCAAACGATCTTTCACTTATTATCTCAGGTGGTGCTACGGGCATTGATACTTATGCCAAACTTTTTGCTGGCTATCATCATATTCCGTTAATGGAGTTCCTGCCTGATTATTCAAAGTTCGGGAAACAGGCTCCGTTACGACGCAATACCCAAATCGTGAAGGAGGCAACTAAAGTGATTGCTTTCCCCTCTGCAGAATCTCGTGGTACATTTCATTCTATCAATGAGGCTCGCAGAATGAAAAAATCGCTTGTTATTAAGCAAATCTGACTCTAATATCGATGAAGAAAAGTTAGTTTTTTCATCGATAGACGTATAATAATAGATCAAATGCAAGAATGAATGATATTTAGGGAATTAATAAACGAAAACTTATAATATATGAAGATTACGATCCATCGTGGCACAGACCAAATTGGAGGCTGTGTTACGGAATACGAGTATAACGGTTGGCATCTGTTCGTCGATTATGGCGAAGAACTGCCTGGCGGGCCTAAGACAGGAGATTTACAGGTCGAAGGCTTGACACATGGCGATTTGTCGAAGAGTGCGTTGCTTATTACTCATTATCATGGTGACCATATTGGTAATGTAACAAAGCTACCAGAGACTCTTCCCATCTACATAGGGGAGGTCGCACGTGAGATTCAATTTGTACTATCTAACCATCTAAAGACCGTACTTCCCGCTCACGAAGAAATGGTAAATCTCCTGCAAAAAGTGCAGACCTTTAAAGAAAAAGTTGATTTCACGTTTGGTCCTTTTAGAATCAAACCTGTGCCAGTGGATCATTCTGCATTTGACGCATACGCATTCAGAATCGAAGTCGATGGCGTTTCTGCCTATCATACGGGTGATTTCCGTTTACATGGTTTTAGAAGTGGTAATTTCTTTAAGATGTTAGAGCAATATGTTGGTAAGGTTGACTATGTAGTATGTGAAGCTACCAATATTCTGCGTCCAAATGCAACCAGCAAGAAGGAATCAGCACTGCAACGTGACTTTAAATCTCTGTTTAAGGAGAAGAAATCCACAGTGGTCTATCTCTCATCCACCAATATTGACAGACTATTCTCTCTATATCATGCAGCTTTAGAGGCTGGAAGACCTTTCTATATTGATAAGTATCAGAAACAAATAATGGATATTGTTGTCAACAGCAAATCTATGTGGGCAGAATCACCATTGTACCAATATAGGAAATACGAGCCCCAAGAGCTCATCTATCACAGGTTTGATAAAAACCGATTTTTTGTATCAGACAGCTTTAAAGAGTATCTTGACAAAAAAGGTTATGTACTTATCGCCCGGAGTAGTGAGCGATTTGACGATTTGCTTGAACAAATTCCTGGCGAAAAGCAGAAAGTGCTATCTATGTGGGATGGCTATGTAAAAGAGGGAACCGAGGCCTACAATGAAAACTTAGCAAACTCTTTGGATGGCATGTATGATTATATGCATACCAGTGGTCATATTGATATGAAAGATATGCGCGAGTTCTTCCGTCAACTTCAGCCAACAGCCATAATCCCCATCCATACGGATAGTCCAGACCAGTTTGCGAAACAGTTCTGCGATGAATGGCCAATTATCAGGCTTTATAATGGCCAAGCTATTTCGCCAATATCTGCATCAAAAGTAGATTCCTGTAGTGCTAGAATAATCTGTACCAAGGAACTTGAAGATGGGACTGTGTATGAAAGCAGGGAAGATTGGGAAGAAGCTCATGGTCTCGATGACAAGTTCATCGGTACTTTCAAGACTATTGAGGACTCGAAGTTCGCCTTGGGGCATACGTTATATAGGCCTACAGCTCTTTTAGGCTATGAGATAGAGGAAGAAGAGGAGTCGTCGCCATTCAAGACACTAACATTTGATGCTAACAAGAATCTATTGGCTACATATACCCATGGCGGACATCAGCCTGACGGTGTCAAGTATCAAGAAGCGTGCCGTTTTGCAGCTGGTGAAAAGGCACTTGCTGTAATTCATGCTCCTTACTATGCCGTTGTACCTGTAAATGTAATCGGGCCAATAACACCTGAGTCGGAAAGAGAAAATTGGGAGCAGAATGACACCAAGGAATATTATGAAACCTATGAGGACTATGTGAAGGATTGGGATGACTGGCATTGGGACTCTGTGGAAGTACATCCGTTGGTAAAGCTGAAGTCTGGCTATTACCAGATGACTGATACGGAAACTGTTCCAAGAGTCCTTCTCTTCCCATATGGTAATACAGATGAATGGGGTGTAACATATAGTGACAACGGAAAGACTCTCAGACACATCGACAGTAAACGCTTTGTATGTGAGGAATATACGATGCCAGAAGGGGTGGAGGTAATTGACTTCCCATTTATGTGTATTGAAGGTAAACATCTGCGAAAGATATACCTTCCCAATACTTTAAGGCACATGGTGGATAATACCTTCATTGATTGTGCTCTTGAAGAATTGGTTCTTCCAGAAGGTATGACGGAGATACCTGGGTGTATGTGTGAAAATTGTCGTAAACTGAAAAAGGTAGTATTGCCATCTACTTTAAAGAGGATAGGTAATGCGGCTTTCTGTCACTGCAAGAATTTGGAAGATATAGTGCTGCCTGATGGCTTAGTGGTCATTCTGGATGATGCCTTTGGGGATTGTATATCTCTGAAGCACCTTGAACTGCCGTCAAGTTTGAAACACATTGGATCAGACGCTTTCCTTGGAAGTGGAGTTGAGTATCTATCAAAGTTTGAGCAAAAATATGAAGATTCTACATCTTTCTGACACTCACGGACTACATCATCAGGTTAATGGCTTACCTGAAGCTGATGTCATCGTTCATAGCGGTGACATCAGCAATAATGGTACAGAGGAAGAGGTGCTTGACTTCTTGAACTGGTTCATTGAACTGAATTAT